>JANYLK010000022.1 GCA_025357875.1 Granulicella sp. | reverse complement strand
GGGTGGGAGTGAGGGATTCGAGATGATGAAGCGGTTTGAGTTTGCGCACGTGGCGGAGGGAATCGCGCGTCAAGCAGGCGCGTTGCTGCGGGAGTTTTATGCGAAAGGCGTGGAGACCGAGTACAAGGGCGATGTAGATCTGGTGACCGAGGCCGGTCGGGCCAGCGAGGCGTTGATTCGCGAGCGGCTGACTGCAGCGTTTCCTGCGCATGGGATCTATGGCGAAGAGGGAACCCGCGATCAGATGGAGAGCGAATTTCGCTGGTATGTCGATCCGCTGGATGGGACAACGAACTTTTCGCATGGATTTCCGGCGTTCTGCGTGGTGCTCGGGATGGAGCGCCGGACCGGCGGGCTTGCGGCGGATGCGGATGGCGAGATGGTGGCCGGAGTGATCTACGATCCACTGCGCGATGAGATGTTTTCGGCGGAGCGCGGGCGAGGCGCCTGGCTGAATGGGCGGCAAATTCATGTTTCCAAGACGAAGGTGCTGCAGGAGGCGCTGACGGCTACCGGGTTTCCTTCGCATAAGCGGCATGTGTCGCCGAATGTTCATTTTTATCAGGAGTTCACGCTGCGGTCTCATGGGGTTCGGAGGGCCGGGAGTGCGGCTCTGGATATGGCGTACGTGGCTTGCGGAAGGCTGGATGGATTTTGGGAGTTTAAGCTGAATCCGTGGGACACCTCCGCTGGATATTTATTGGTGGAAGAGGCGGGCGGGACGGTGACGCACTTCGATGGTGGGAAGTTTACGCTGGACTCGCGCGAGGTGTTGGCGACGAACGGACTGATCGCGGGGGAGATGAAGCATTTATTTGCGGAGATGTTTGCGGGACGTGGGTTGGAGCCGATTCCTACGCCGGCGGAGTTTGCGGCGAGACGCACGGCGGCGGGGAAATAAATTGAGGGCTCGGCGGACGGCGCGGGTGATGTTGGTTGATCCGGCGGGGCGCGTCTTGCTGATTCGCTGCGCGGTGAAGCGGGCTGCAGGAGAGTTTGTTTTCTGGCTGACTCCGGGTGGCGAGATTGAAGCTGGCGAAACTCCTGCTGAGGCGGCGGCGCGGGAGTTGCGTGAGGAACTTGGATTGCATGTCGAGGTGGTGGGGCCGGTGTATACAGAGGCTACGCAGTTTGAGCACCAGGGGGAGATGCGGGACAATCTGGATTTTGTGTTCACGGCGCGGTGTGCGGCGGAGGCTCCGGTGCTGTGCGGGGTGACGGCGGAAGAGATCGCGATTATGAAGGAGATTCGATGGTGGGCGGCGGATGACATTCAGTCTGCAATCTCGCGCGGGGAAAGGATATTCCCGGTGGATTTGGTGGGGAGGCTGCGGGAGTTTGAGCGCGGCGGGTTGAACCTTCGTTAGCTGGGCGCGCTGGCGCGCTGGAGTCTTCGCAGGAAGATGCCCATAGTGCTGCCTTGGACGAGGATGGAGAAGACGACCAAAACATAAGTGGAGGTAACAATCCAGCCTCCTCCGTAGGAGGCGGGGATGGACAGGGAGAGGGCGATCGAGAGACCTCCTCGTAGGCCTCCCCAACTGAGGACTGCAAGAGAGCTGGAACAAGTTGCGCGAAGGAGTTTGAGCAGGAGCAGGACGACGCCCACCGACGCGATGCGGACTACGTTCACGATGAGAATTTCGGAGAGCCCGAGGAAGACTGCGTTGCGTTGAAAGGCGATGACGAGGAAGCCGCATCCGAGGAGGACGAAGAGGATGGCATTCTGAACCTCGTCGAGGTTAGACCAGAAGTGATTGAGGTCGTGACGCGCGACTGCATGTTCTGGAAGGCGCTCGATCAAGGATCGCAGGACGAGGCCTGCGGCGACGGCTTCAAGCGGTGCGGAGACTCCGAGGTGTTCGGCGAGGACATAGCCTCCGAGAGCGAGAGCGAGGCTGAGGAGGATTTCGATTGGCGCGCTCTTTACGCTCCACATAAGTGCGGCTACTGGAACAGCCACGATTGCTCCGAGGACAAGGCCTCCACCAGCGGTGAAGAATATCTGCAGGATGATGTGCGAAGTTGAGGGCATAGCGCTGCGGGAGGCAGCGAGTAATGCGATGAAGATGACAGCGCCGACACCGTCGTTAAAGAGAGATTCTCCGGCGAGTTGGGCTTCAAGGTTCTTCGGCGCGTGGACCCGGCGGAGCATCTCGAGGACGGCGATGGGGTCGGTGGGCGAGATGAGTGCGCCGAAGAGAAGGCATTCGATCAGGGGTGAGTGATAGCTGAAGAGGCGAGCGGCATAGTAGCTGATTCCGCCGACGGTGAGGGTGGAGAAGATGGTAGCCAGCACGGAGAGGAGAGCGACCGGCAACCGCTGCTGGCGGAGCGCATTGAGATCGAGCAGGAATGCTCCCGCGAAGAGGAGGAGCGGGAGCATTCCGTGGAGGAT
>JANYLK010000227.1 GCA_025357875.1 Granulicella sp. | reverse complement strand
CTTTACCCGCGAGTTGCCAGCGCGTCGCGAGCGACAGCGCGCTTTTCGATGCTTCCATCTCCTGCGCGGCTGCTTCGTAATCCGCGGGCGATGTGATGACCGCGACATCGTGGAAATTCTTGGCTGCCGAGCGCACCATCGCCGGCCCGCCTATGTCTATGTTCTCAATGAGTTCTTCGACTGTCACGCCCGGCTTCGAGGCTGTTTTGCCGAAGGCGTAAAGATTGACCACCACCATGTCGATCGGCTCGATCTGATGAGCCTCAATCGACGCCATATGTTCCGCATTCCCGCGCATGTGCAGAATGCCGCCATGCACCTTCGGATGCAGCGTCTTCACGCGACCATCCATCATCTCCGGAAATCCCGTCAGGTCGCTGATGTCGCGGATCGCCAACCCAGCCTCGCGCAACACCCGCGCCGTGCCTCCCGTCGAAATAAGATCGATGCCATGGGACGCGAGGGCTTTGGCAAATTCAACCAGTCCGGTCTTGTCGGTTACGGAAAGAAGGGCGCGGCGGATGGTCCGAAGACCGTTGCCGGTTTCATCGGCTGGTGCGGAAATAGTTTCGGTGGTCACACCATCTATTTTATGACGACGCCGACGCCCGTCCGAGGAAGGAACAGCCGTTAGCGCATCCGAATTCTGAGGAAAAGCCGTCACTATCGCACTATTGCGCCGGTCAACTCACTCACCCGTGCCACATCGTGGTTGACGCACCAGCGACGCAGGCCATTCGCGATATTCTCGACCGCACGCGGATCGGCGTAGCTGGCGGTGCCTACCTCAACTGCAGTCGCACCTGCCAGCATGAACTCCACCACATCTTCAGCGCGCACAATGCCGCCCATCCCGACCACGGGAATCCCAACCGCATTCGCTGCCTCGTACACCATCCGCACCGCGATCGGCCGTATCGCCGGACCCGACAGCCCACCGGTAAAGTTCGCAATCCGCGGCTTGCGCGTCTCGACATCGATAGCGAGCGACACAAACGTATTTACCAGCGAGATCGCCTGCACTCCCGCGTCGGCCGACACCTTCGCCATCAAACCAATATCCGTAACATTAGGGGACAGCTTCACCATCAACGGTCGGCTGGAAGATTCCGCAGCCAACCGGCAAGCCACTGCTAGTCGATACAGCAAATCCGGATCTGTACCGAAAACCATGCCTCCATGGCTGGTATTGGGGCAACTCGCGTTCAGCTCGTACATCGCGATTCCCGGTGCGTCGTTCAGCACTTGGATCACCTCAACACAATCTTCGATAGCGTAGCCAAAGACATTGGCGATGACCACCACGCCCTTCATGCTGCGCAGCTTCGGCATCTTCTCGGCGACGAACGCGCGCACGCCAATATTCTGCAGCCCGATGGCGTTCATCATCCCTGCCGGAGTTTCAATAATGCGCGGGCTCGCGTTGCCAGCCATAGGTTCACGCGACAAGCCCTTGGTCACGAACGCCCCGATGCGGTCAAGCGAGACAATATCCTCGAACTCCACGCCATATCCGAAGGTGCCGCTAGCCGCAATGATCGGCGAACACAGCTCTACCCCGGCTACACTGACCCGCATCTCGCACTTGCTATGCACATCTACCAGTGTAACGATCCGCTGAAAATCAGACCGACAAATCCTCCCCGCTGCACCTTCCTGCGTTGCTCGACAACCGCCAAGCGTCGGCTTCGGTAGAATGGCAGGAATGCTAGACCTTGGATATGTTCGGGCGAATCTGGCCCTTATAGAAGAGAAATTGCGGGCGCGGAACATGGATCCCGCAGTTGTTCTTGGCGACTTCGCCACAATCGACCGCAATCGGCGCGACGCGATCACTCAAGCAGAGACGGTGAAGTCGCAGCGCAATAAGCTATCCGAAGCGATTGCAAAATTGCGGCGAGCCGGTGGAGACGCCGCACCGCTTACCGAGCAGACCAAGACCCTCAAGTCCAAAGGTGAGGAGCTGGAGTCTGTCGCCGCAGCAGCAGACGAGCGCCTTCGGGAAATGATGCAAGCCGTCCCCAACCTGCCGCAGGACTCCGTCCCCATCGGCAGGTCCGAGCACGATAACTCCATCGAAAAAGCCTGGGGCGAGAAGCCAGAGTTCGCCTTCCCTACCCTGCCCCACTGGGAGATCGGCGAGCGCCTCGGCATCCTCGACTTCGAACGCGCCGCCAAAATTTCCGGCTCACGATTCGTAGTCCACTTCGGACAGGGTGCTCGCCTCGAACGCGCGCTCGCCAACTTCATGCTCGACTTGCATACGCGCGAGCACGGATACACCGAAGTACTCCCGCCATACATGGTAAATTCCAAGTCGCTCTTCGGCACCGGCCAACTCCCCAAATTCGCCGAAGACCTCTTTCATTGTGACGACAAGGGTGCCTACGAACCCGGCAAATATCAGGACTCCGACCATTGGATGATTCCCACCGCCGAGGTCCCCGTCACCAACCTCTTCCGAGACGAGATACTCGACGAATCCCAACTCACCACCAGCTTCTGCGCCTACACGCCGTGTTTCCGATCCGAAGCGGGCAGCTACGGCAAAGATGTCCGCGGAATGATTCGCCAGCACCAGTTCCAAAAGGTCGAGTTGGTCAAATTCACCCATCCCGACAAGTCGAACGAGGAGCACGAGCGCCTCACCCGCGACGCCGAACGCGTCCTTGAACTTCTTGGCCTTCCCTACCGCCGCATGCTCCTCTGCACCGGCGATATGGGCTTCGCGTCGTCCAAAACTTACGACCTCGAAGTTTGGCTTCCCGGCCAGAATCTCTACCGCGAAATCTCTTCCTGCTCCAACTTCGAAGCCTTCCAGGCGCGCCGCGCCAACATCCGCTTTAAGCCAGCTGGAGCGAAAAAGTCAGAATTTCTGCATACACTGAACGGCAGCGGCCTCGCGGTCGGACGCACCTACCTCGCAGTCCTCGAAAACTATCAGCAGGCTGATGGCACCGTCCGCATCCCAGACGTGTTGGTGCCTTATATGAACGGCGAAACCGTCATCGCGCTACAGAAACATACGAGCTAGGCAGGAGCATTCATGGGAAAATTACTTCGCAGCTACTTCTTTTGGACCTACGAGCGCGGCAGCTTTCACTTTGACGTGTTGGTCACGCTCATCCTGCTCTTCCTCTTCGTGTCCCCACACTTCATCGACTTTAAGGACCGTCCCGTTGAGACAGTCGCCCTGAATTCGAGCGAGGTTTTAGTGAAAGAGGCCGGTACCAGCGATGGCAGCAGCCGCTTCATGTTCGAGATTCGGGCCGACCAGCCGGGTGGTCCGCAGGCCAGCCAAACGGACGCCGAACGTCGCGCAGCCATCCTCCGCGTAGTTGAGCCCATCTCCGGCGCGGTGACGATTGAACGCTATGAGCCTGTCCTCGATGCAAGCGGCAATAAAGTAGTCGCCTACAACGCATGGGTGGTCCGTTGATGCGACCAGCTCGGATCATCGAGCGTCTAATCGAAAAGGCGCAAACGACTTCGCGTCGCAACAAGGGGAGCATTGTCACTATGCGCATTCCGAAGTCCAGTCTAGTAGCCGCCCTCGTAGCAGCCATCGCCTTCGTCAACTGCGGCATTGACCAGGTCGCCGCGGCGCAGGCCAAGCCATCCGCGTTTCCAGCCGTACTCGCGCAATTGAATACCGCCAGCACAAAGTTCACCTCTGCACAAGCTGATCTGCGCCAGGAACTCTTCACCAAAGCGGTCCACGACACCGAGACGCAAACCGGCCAAATCTACTTCATGCGCAAAGCCGGCGCCACGCAGATGGGCATGAAGATGCTCCCTCCGGACGCGAAGCCAGGTACTCCGCCTGTCCAGATTGTCGAGTTCAAGGACGCGAAGCTCCGCGTGTACGACACTGGCCCCGGCCACCTACAGGAGTTTTCGACAACAGGCAAAAACAAGGCGCTCGCCGAAACCTTCATGACACTCGGCTTCGGAGGCAGCGGAACCGATCTCGCGAAGGCATGGACCGTCACCGACCAGGGTACGGAGCCGATGACCGACGGAAGCCGAACCGTGCAGGTCGAGAAGCTCGACCTCGTCTCCAAGGACTTGGGAATTCGTAACAACTACAGTCACATTACGATCTGGGTCGACGCGGCACGCGGAGTCTCGCTCAAGCAGGTCTCCTTCGAGGCCTCCGGCGGCACCCCCACGGGCGACACACGAACCGTATTTTATTCCAACATCCGGTTGAATCAGCCCGTAGACAAAGCTCCATTCGCGATTAAGTGTCAAGGCAAGTGCAACTAACACTCTGCCTGCTTGATTTCTGAAAGCTAATCTATTCCGCAGCTTTCTCGACCAGCCCGACACGCACCCGCTCCACCTTGCGGTCGGTCGAAGCAAGCACCTCGAAACGCAGCAGCTTGCCTTCCACCACCTCTCCAGGCTGCGGAATGTGCCCGGCAATCTCGGACACCAACCCGCCCATAGTGGCCGCTTCGTAGTGTTGCGGAAAGAGCCATGGGAGCCTCGGTTGCGCGTCCCTGCCCTCCGCTGCCTCATCCATTTCCACTGTCCCGGCTCGGTCCACCTCATGCTCCTCAGGTTCGGTGAACAGCTCGCGCAACCGCGAAACCTCAAAGCTTCCAGGCACCACGAACGTCCCGTCCGGATCGCGCACCGGCTCATTCACCTCTTCGGCTTCGTCGTGCTCGTCCGCAATCGAACCCACGATCGCCTCCAGCAAATCTTCGATCGTCACCAGCCCGGCCACGCCCCCATACTCATCGATGACGACGCGCATGTGCTGCTTTTCCTGCTGCATTTCCCGCAAGAGCTTGGCTACGTTCTTCGTCTCCGGCACAAACGCAGCGGGACGTTGCAATTCAGCAACCGTCTTATGCACCGCTTCCGTATCTAGGACCTGTAGCAGGTCGCGTGCAAACGCTATCCCGGTGACATGATCCAGCGACTGGGCGAACACCGGCACGCGCGAGAATGCGTTCTCCTTCAGCCTCACCAGAAACTCCTCAAGCGTCAACGTGTCAGGCACGGCAAATATATCCGGCCGCGGCGTCATCACTTCGCGTACTACCTTGTCGCCGAACTCCACCGCCGACCGCACCAACTCGCGGTCGCTCTCCTCGAGGATCCCTTCCTCCTCGCCCGCTTCTAAAAGCGCGTCCATTGCCTCCGACGGATGCTCCTCCTCTTGCGCGTCCTCGGGCTCTGCGAGCGCCACAATCGACAGCAGCAACCCAAGCGTCAGCGTCACTGGCAGGATCAGGTAGAACAGTGCTTCGAGCAAGAACCGTATCCGAGCAATCCAGAAGCCTCGCGTGCGTGTAAAGAGCAACTGCGGAATCAGCCGGTCAAAAAAGAGTATCAGCAGCACCAGAAAAAATCCGGTGACCGCAATCTCCTCAAAGCTGGGCACACGCGCCAACACTGGCGTCGCCTTCACGTGCACGTAGAGTCGCAGACCCGCAATCAGCGCAATCGCTGCAAGCGCAAGTTGCCGGAGCACCGATGCGGAGAGCGCAATCGACTCGCGCCCCAATCGCAGTCTTGGCTCCACCGCACGCGTCCACGCATCAATGTTGTCTTGGTATTCGCGCGCGAGAAACTTGCCCATTTCGCTGTACACGCGGTCCACATAGGCAGCGAGAGCCAACACCACAAGCAGCGCAGCCAGCGTCAGACTATATTTACCGCTCATGCCCGCACCCGCTTGCGCTTGAATGTTTCGCGGCTGTCATTCTGACCCTGAGCTCGCCGAAGCGGAACAATTCCCGCTTTCAGTTTGTCATTCTGATCCTGAGTTTGTCGAAGGGGAAGAATCATCTCATTTCGCCGTTGCTTCTTCTTGCCCTTGGCTGTTCGCCCATCAGCGCGCTCGATCAAAGTCGTAGCCAGTCCAAGTTTCCGCCGTAACTCCGCCTCCCGCGCCGCCATCTCGCCCGAATCCGCCTCATGGTCAAAGCCCGCAAGATGCAGCACGCCGTGCAACAGCAATACCCGCACCTCGTCGCGCAACGAGTGTCCATACTGCGTTGCTTGTCGCGCCGCCGTCTCCAGCGAGATCGCTAGATCCCCCGCCAACACTGGCCCATCCGGCTCGCGGAAGAAAACCGTAGTCGCGTCGGCCGGAAACGAAAGCACATCCGTCGCCTTATTTTTTCTACGAAACGTCCGGTTCAGTCGCTTCAGCGTCGCATCGTCAGCCAGCAACACCTGGACCTCACCCTCCAACTGGACGGCCCTCTGCGCGGCACACAAAAACCGTCCCAGTCCCGACGCCGACAGTCCCAGTTGCAACCAGGGGCTTGTCCCGGTGTTCGAGCCGCCTGGAGGTTCAAGGGTAATCATGCGTTCTCTGATGCTACTAGACCTTCGGCGACCAAGTGC
The DNA here is from genome assembly GCA_025357875.1 of Granulicella sp. Taxonomy (GTDB): domain Bacteria; phylum Acidobacteriota; class Terriglobia; order Terriglobales; family Acidobacteriaceae; genus Edaphobacter. The sequence continues at coordinate 37,348 of JANYLK010000227.1, read as the reverse complement.
CTTCCCGTTCTCCGCCGCGCTATTGCGGCTTCGATATTGGAGTGTGCGTGGTACCCGAAACCTCCGCGGACGGAATCGCCGAATCGCCGGGTTCAAGCGGCATCTGCTGCTGAGAACGGCCGTAGCTGGCGTACGCACGCACAATCCGCTGAACCAGATGATGACGCACAACGTCGACATCTTCGAAATGGCAGAACTGGATTCCCTCCACACCATCGAGCACTCGTAGCGCCTCAAACAGACCTGACCGCTTCGGATTCGGAAGATCGATCTGCGTCAGATCGCCCGTGATCACCACCTTCGAGCCGTTGCCCATGCGCGTCACGAACATCTTCATCTGTTCGTTGGTCGTGTTCTGAGCTTCATCCATGATGATGAACGCATCGGATAGCGTGCGTCCGCGCATAAACGCCAACGGCGCAACCTCAATCACATTCCGCTCCAGCAGTTTGTCCACCTTATCCTGATCGAGCAGGTCGTACAGCGCGTCATATAGCGGCCGCAGATAGGGATCGACTTTCTCTTGCAGAGAACCAGGAAGAAAGCCAAGCCGCTCGCCCGCCTCTACCGCTGGCCGCACCAGAATAATCCGCGAAACCTTTTTCGCCATCAGCGCCGACACCGCCATCGCCACCGCCAGATACGTCTTGCCCGTACCCGCCGGCCCGATGCCGAATGTCATGTCGCACTGTTCGATTGACTCGACGTACTTTCGCTGATTCGGCGAGCGCGGCTGTACCATCCGCTTCACTCCCGCCGACCTCTGCTTGCCCGAATCAACCAGAGACTTCAGCGACACCGCCGAATCGGCGATTACCAGCTTTAGCATTCCCTTCAGCTCGCCGTTCTGCAGCGTCACCCCCGATTTGCGCAGACTCTCGTAGTCGGCAAATATTTGTTCCACCTGCTCCACACCCTCATTCGGTCCGGTGATATGGATTGAGTCCGAACGAAGATCGATCGTGACGTGAAGACCGTCTTCCATAAGCCGGAGGTTTTCGTCGCGGGTCCCGTACAGGGGCTCAATGCCAGGAGTGATGTTAAGGGCCTTTTTTATCAAGTGGTTTTCTGACCTCCGTCAGGACATGCAAACGGTTGGATGCACTAAATAGGAAACAACAAAGTTTTGTTGGTCATTCCCGAAGTCTGCTTTTCCTTACGAGATTTCGGCAGAAAGCTGATCCTCCGGACAGCACAGCGTTCGCTCTGTGGGCCAGCTACCGGATTGGCGAGGGTTGCCAATAATTTGCCGAATATGGGCAAAGAGTAGAACTTCATCCGCATACAGTCAAGCCAATTTTTAGATGTTTTTCGTACCGCACAAAGTGCAACCACTTTCTTACTCTTCACCGCTATACAGGAACAACTCGGCCTCAAGGTTGAGTCCCAGAAAGTTCCCGTCGACATGCTCTATCGTGAGCCTACAGCGTCGACCCCAATAACTTCGACGCCGTCAACGAGCCGCTCGGTCTGTAGCTGGAGGCAAAGGCCGGACCGCTGCATGTCATCGTCGTCAATGGTGTGAACGAAGTCCCTACGCCCAACACGACGAGGTTCTTCCGCCTCCCCGCCGCCTGAGTTTGAGGTTGCGACGGTAAGGCTGAATGCGCCCGATGAGACGTTCGGCGGGCGGATCGACGGCTGGCCATGCCATCCTCTCCAATATCGAACTCCACCGGGATCGATGGGGCTTTCGAAATAAGCTGAGCTTCAGCTCGATAGGCCAACTAAAAAGCAGCGTGAGCACACATGCGTCGCCCTCTGGGGCATACCTGACCGCGGCTTCGTACCCCGACGGCGGACTTTAGCTCGCCGACGCGACTGCCAAACAACTTGGCCTGAAGCTGGTTAGGCAGAAGCGTCTCGTTCCCGCTCTAGTGATAGACCACATCGAAGAGAAGCCCACGGAGAACTAAGTGCTATCGAGGGTAGCTTCGTTCCCGCTGCTTGATCTCGTGGTGTGTGCGAATCTTGTTGGCAACAGCGCCGCCACCCGCTCCGAGTGCACCGCCGATCAGGGCACCCTTACCGCCTCCCATCAGACCGCCCACGATTGCTCCGCCCGCCGCGGAGCCGACCACAATCTTGGCTCCGGTGTGATGCTGATGATCGCTGGCTTTTTGCACTTCAGACGCGCGACGATGCCGGCGATGCGCGGCCGTCTCCTGGCCAATAATGGAAAACGGGACTGCAAGCACAGACGTTAATGTGAGTAAAGCAAGGCCACGTTGAAGAATCATTGGTTTTAACCTCTTTGTCTTTGTTGAGATGCGCAGGATAGGCAAGAAGACACCTTAGCCCTTACATTTATCCTCAGGGGGACGCTGCTTCAAGCAGTGACATGCCTGCAACTTAGAATTCTGGACATCGGGATTGAAATTTGCCCTGGGAATCGCTACGCAACCAGCCCAAAACGCGGTTGACCCCGCCTCCGCTCTCCCATACACTAAGGAATTGCAGGGATGCGGCTGGTCAGCCTCCGCCCACGCCCCAAATCTCCCGCCAGCGCGGGTCCAGAAAAGAGTTTAATTTTCATGGCAAATCATGTTTCCTCATTGAAGCGCGCCCGTCAGACCGAAACCAAGACCGCGATCAACCGCGCCAACAAGAGCAAGCTTCGCGGCACGCTACGCACCCTGCGCGAAGCTATCGCCGCCGGTGACAAGAAAACTATCGCCGCCACCTACTCTGCGACTGTCTCGGTGCTCGATAAGAGTGTCCAGAAGGGTGTGCTGCATAAGAACACCGCCAGCCGTTACAAGGCTCGCCTAAACGCACGCGTCAAGGCAGTCGCCACCGCCACCAAGGCCGCCTAAACTTTCTCTACGCACAGCCAGCCCGGCGATTGACGCCTGTGGCTGGTTTTTGTGCGTCTGGAGCCTCTTTTACTTTGGTTTATGCGACTCGCCTGGCCCATACAACGTGGGAGGCTTACGTGGAGCGTTCGGCGGCAGATCGCCCGACGTCGCACTCCCTGCGCGAGGACCTGCATCCGCTTCGGGTGTCATCTCAGCAGCAGCAGCGCCAACCTGCGAACTCTCTGGGATCACCTCGGCAGTCACAGTCGAAGAATCATTCCCCACACCAGCCTTTGCTGTCGTTCCCTTCATCCCGGCTGCAGTCTCTTTTGCGGAACTTGCTGAGCCGCGTGCCAGCGCGACGTCTATCCGAGTCCCCGTATCCACAGGAGCCAGTGCCTGCGCCGCCCTTACCGCCGCCTGATCCTTCGCCGTCATTGGAGGCAACACATACAACTCCACTGCAGCCTCAAGCTCGGTATAAGCGGCAGCGTCCTTGGTAGCCGCATGCCGCACCATCGTCTGCCGTACCACGGCGAGCCGCATGCCATCGGGCGACAACGCAAAGTTCTGCCCGGCACGCTCTACCGGCGTGCATTCGATCCGGAACAACTGCTTGCCGTCGTAGCTCTGGTACACGCGAACCTCCTGCGCAGTCACCATCGCCGCAGGCAGTGGAATCTCAGGATCCAACTGGCCGTTGATGATTGTCCTTCCCAGCGCAAACCGCCCAGCCTCGGGCGCGAAAGAAAACGTTGGATTGAGGTGCGTGTCATAGAAGTTCTGCTGCCACATCTCTTCGCCCTTCAGATTAAAGCCCGCGAAGTCAATCTTGTCCGGCCCTCCGCGACATCCAAATGCAACAAACTCGCTATGACTGACAAACGTCGAACGCGGAAAACAACTTGTGTCGAATGCCGCTAGTTCATCCACCTTGCCCGCATGCTCGTTGAAGTTGAACAGCCACTGGTCTTTGCTCCCTTCAATCGCGTCGAGACGTCCCGCCGTGGTAATCGGCAAAGCCACTGCGGTCCGGGTGCGAATCGCGCCGGCTGACACCACGCGCAGGCCGCCTTCCGTTGGACTCGAATGGGCAAGTCGATAGAAACTGACTTGGACCGGGGCTGGGTCCGCGGAAAATCCCTCGCTCGCCAATCCCGGTCCCATCGCCCACTTAGTCGTCTCGACCGTCAATAGATCGCCGTCGGATGAGACCATCACCGCAACGATATGACGATCCAGACGAAGTATGGGAAGCTCGCGAAATGCGTCGTTCGGATCGGGGGAATCCATCGGTGCGATTACCGTCAGCCGATCACGGACACGCAGCAGGAATCGCCCATGCCCCAGGTTCCACAGATATTGCGAGCGATCATGAAATCGCCATTCCGTCCGCGCAATAACCTTGCCCGAAGGCAGTTCGACCAGACACGCACTAATCGTCCGGTCTTGCTCGTCTGGTGGCTCGTTCACCTCGCGCTTCATCAGACGGCGCACCCCAAACGTGACCAGCAGATGTCCCTTATCAACGAAGTCCACGGTTAGCATCGAGCTGCCCGCCAGTAAGAAATCAGGCGACAACGCCTGAAATCCCATTTGCGTAAGTGGTATACGCAAGGCCGGCTCAGGATTGCGCCCAATCGCTGCGCACGCAGGATGAACTGCCAGTATTACTGCGACCACAGCCAGCCCAAGACGTAACGCGACCAAACGCACACCCGCGACCCAGGCGCCCATCGCGCCAGCCTGGTCGAGCCCTCGCCCTGTACCGTATATCCTCATCGCGATCGCATGCCTGAATTCCTACTCTTTCACAGAGTTCCCTGAGTCGCCAATTCCATCTCTCCTCCCACCCCGCCGTTCTTGCCGCTTCCCGCTTGGGGGAGTCATACTAGAGACGGTGCCGCCCTGGAATTTGTAAGCGTCGTCCTCAAGTTCCAGGCTTTTCCCGCCCAATCGCTTGCCTTTACGGAGAACCCTGTATGAGTCAGTATGCCCGCAAGATCGCTTCCCTAATCCCCAGCGCAAAGAGAGCGACGGCGCTCGTGTACTCCGCCGTCATTCTCGCCGCCGTCTCGTTCGGTGTCGCCCAGCAGATCTCCGTTCCGTCCTCTGCGCCCGCCGCCGTGAAGCCTCTCCCCTCTCTCGACCTGAGTTCCATGGACCTCACCGCCGACCCCTGCGCCGACATGTACAAGTTCGCCTGCGGGCACTTCAGCGCCAACCATCCCATCCCTGCCGACCAGTCCAACGTCGACCCCTTCTATGTCCTCTACAACGTCAACACGCAGGAACTGCACACCATCGTTGAAAAGGCACAGGCCGGTGGCACAACCCGTTCGCCCGACGAGCAGAAGATCGGCGACTACTTTAAGGCCTGCATGGATACTTCTCGCATTGAGTCCGCAGGCCTCACACCCATCCAGCCTCTGCTCGACAAGATAGATGCGCTTGGCAATGGGGTTTCAGGCAAATCGCAATTACCCGCTCTACTCGGAGAATTGCAACGCCACGGCGTCGAAGCATTTTTCAGCTATGGAGAGCAACAAGATCTAACCGATGCCACCAAACAGATCGCCACAATCTCCCAGGGCGGCCTTGGGTTGCCGGAAAAAGATTACTACCTCCGCACCGGAGACAAGGACGTAAAACTGCGCGCCGAATACGTCGCCCACATCACCAAAGCGCTTACCCTTGCCGGCAGTCGTCCGGAGCAGGCCCAACGCGACGCACAAAACATTCTCGCCCTGGAGACCGCGCTCGCCAAAGGATCCCTCGGCGCCGTTGACATGCGCGATCCGGAAAAGACCTACCACCTCCAGCCCATCGCCACATTTGAAGCCGCGTTGCCCGGTGTCAACTTCACCGCTTTTGAAGATGCCATCCACTCCCCGCGCGTCACCGAAATTAACAACTCCACCCCGCAGTACTGGCCTGCGCTGCTTCAACAAATGAAGGCCACGGATATGCAAACCATCAAAGCCTATCTCCGCTACCACCTCCTGACCACGCTCCCGCGCAATCTGCCAGCACGGCTCGACGCGGAAAACTTCGACTTCTACGGACGCATTCTCAACGGTCAGCCTGAACAGGAGGCTCGGTGGAAGCGCTGCTCCAACGCCGTCAATGGCGGCCTCGGCGAAGCCCTTGGTAAGGTTTACGTCGAGCAGTACTTCGCTGGCGACAGCAAAGCTCGCATGCTGCAAATGGTGCACGACCTCGAGGCCTCCATGGGTCGAGACATCGATCAGCTCGACTGGATGTCTCCCGCTACCAAGGTCCGCGCGCACGAGAAACTCGCAGCCGTTGCCAACAAAATTGGCTATCCCGACAAGTGGCGCGACTACTCGAAGCTGGTCATCCAGCCGGACGACCCCCTCGGCAATTCGCTTCGCGCTAACGATTTCGAGAACGATCGCCAGCTCAACAAAATTGGTAAGCCCGTCGACCACGGTGAGTGGGCAATGACTCCTCCCACCGTCAACGCCTACTACGACCCCAGCATGAACGACATCAACTTCCCCGCTGGAATCCTGCAGCCTCCCTTCTTCGACCGTACCCAGGACGACGCCGTAAACTATGGCCACGCCGGCGCAGTCATCGGACACGAACTCACCCACGGATTCGACGATGAAGGCCGCAAGTTCAACGGCAAAGGCAACCTCGACAACTGGTGGACCGCGGAAGACCTGAAGAAGTTCGAAGCCCGCACCGATTGCCTTGTCAACGAGTATGGCACCTTCACCGCTGTCGACGACGTCAAGGTCAACGGCAAGCTCACCCTTGGCGAGAACACCGCAGATAACGGCGGAATCCTGATCGCGTTCATGGCCTACATGCAACGCGCCAAGGACAATCACATCGACGTCAACACCAAGCAAGACGGCTTCACCGGCCCGCAGCGCTTCTATATTTCTTACGCGCAAAATTGGTGTCAGAACACCCATCCCGAGGCCATCCGCTCACTCGTCCTCGCCGACCCGCACTCGCCCGACCCGATCCGCGTCAACGGCACCGTCGTAAACCAGCCCGGCTTCGCATCCGCCTTTGGATGCAAGCAAGGCGCACCCATGGCCCCCGTCAACAGTTGCCGCATCTGGTAGACGCTCCCTCATTCGGGTGCCCCATTCATCGCAGCCTTATCGCGATGAGTGGGGTCGTCACGCTGATACCCTTTCAATAGCTTCGTGTCCGCAAACAATCGCACTCTCGGCTTCGCATCCTGCGCCCTCGCCAGCTCCCTCTGGGGCTGCGGCTTCTACTTCGGAAAAATCGCGCTGATCGAAATGGGCGTCGGATCGATGGTGCTCTATCGATTCCTCTTCGCCACCCTTGCCCTCACGCCCCTCCTCTTCACCCACAAACCCAGCTTCAACCGTCGCGAGTGGAGCACCCTCCTCCTCTGCGCCTTCCTCGGAATCCCGCTCCAGTTCCTCATCCAGTTTTCCGGCCTCTCGCTCACCACCGTCTCGCACGCTTCACTGATGGTCGGCACCATGCCTGTTTTCCTCGCCGTCGCCGCTACCCTCTTTGCGCACGAACGCATGGACACGACCGGCTGGTTCGCCCTCACCGTGTCCACCGTCGGAGCCGCCCTGATCGCACTCGGCGCCCACCATGCCACCGGCACCAACAGCCCTACTCTCGCTGGCGACCTACTTGTCGTCGCTTCGCTCATCATCGCCCTCGGTTGGGTCCTGCTCAACAAACATCTGATGGAACGTCACAGCCCTATCGTCGTCAGCGCCTATGGCACCACCTGCGGAACAATGATGCTCCTGCTCATCGTCCCGCTCCTTTACGGCCCACCGCCAATCCACCACGTGTCACTCCGCGCCTGGCTGGCTCTCGCTGCCAGCGGCCTGCTCTGCACTGCTGCCACCACGCTGCTCTGGAATTGGGGCATGACCCAGGTCCCCGCCTCCCAGGCCGGCGTGCTCCTCAACATGGAACCCCTCATCGGCTCCATCCTCGGCGTCTTTCTCCTCAACGAAAGCCTCGGCCCCAGCGCCCGCATTGGAGGTGGCCTCATCCTCGCCGCCGCCATCCTCATCACCACCCGCTCCCGCACCCGCATCCGCGAGCAACTCCCCTCCACCTGAGGGTTTAGGGTGGAATCCGAGCGAGACTGGAAAATTAGGTGCCCACACAAGTCCATCTAGTACGCGAGCTACCATCCAATGATTGGTGAGGTGTATTTATGAAACGTTGCAGCAAAGCAGTATCTCTCACTTTGTCGATCGCCGATCTAACGCTCGCATCGTGGGAGACACTGGCACGCCGCACCATGCTCATCGCGCAAAATAAGTGCCCTCCGGAGGAATACCAGCGCATGATTCTTGAGAAGGCCGAGGCCGCAACCGAATCGGCGATGACATTTTTTTTCAGCGGCGGCCTCGCCTCGATTGACGAACTCATGGCACCTTGGAAGAGTCGAGTAACCGCGAACGCCAGGCGCTTGAGAAAAAAGTAACGGCGGCGCCTACGGCTTTACTGATTCAACTCGCCATATAGAATCGCCTATCGGAAGAAAGAAGGTTCCCGGCATGTCCCTCAACTTGACCAGCCTTGTTCCTTCCATCTCACTGCGACCCGCGGCCAGCCTTACCGACGAAGAGTTGATGCGCTTCTCCGAAGACAACAAGCCTTACAAGATCGAGCGCAACAAGCACGGAGAAATCATCACCATAACGCCAGTTGGCGAAATCGGCAGCACTCACGAAGCATACGTTGCCTCTACCCTTTTCCAATGGAATGAAACCATCCAGACGGGTATCGTATTTGGCTCCAACGCCGGCTTCAATCTCGCCGACGGCTCCTGCCTCTCCCCCGAAGCAGCCTGGCTCGCGCTCGGTCGTTGCAACGCCCTCAACCCCAAGCAGCAGGCTGGCTACCCGCCCCTCTGCCCGGAATTCATCATCTAAATCCGTTCCCAAAGCGATTCGCGCACCTCAGTCGAAATCAAAATGCAGCTCTGGCTGGAAAATGGTGCGCAACTGGCATGGCTTATCGATCCCATCGACGTCAACGTCACCATCTACCGCCTCGGCCACGCTCCCGAAGTGCTCGACCGCCCTGACGTCGTAAGGGCCTCCGACCCCCTCATCGGTTTCGAACTCCCTTGCGCTCGCCTCTGACCTTTGAAGTAGCTCACGAACAGGTCCCTACGCCCTGGCCACCACTCCTCGCCGCACCGTCCTGCCCCAAACCAAAATCAAAGCCACCCCCGCAATCATCAACCCCGCGCACAGCCCAATCCACAAACCCACCGCCCCCATCTTCCTGCCAAATCCCAGCCAAATCCCAACCGGAAGCCCCACCACCCAGTACCCCACCAACTGCACATACAGCCCCGCATGCGTATTCCCCAGTCCACGCAGCGCGCCGGTAGCCGTAATCTGCACGCCATCAAAGAATTGAAACGCAGCGCCCACCAGCAGCAGTGGAACCGCTGACGCAATCACCACCGGGTCAACCGTAAATCCGCGGGCAATCGTCCCTGGCATCCCCACCAGCACCGCCGACATGCACAGCATGAACGCCGCTCCAAACGCGATCGCCGTCCACCCCGCCGCCCTTGCCCCAGACGCATCCCCTCGCCCCATCGCCTGCCCAACCCGCACCGTCGCCGCCGCCGAGATTGCAAACGGCACCATAAACGTGAAGCTCACGCAATTCAGTGCAATCTCATGCCCCGCCAGTGGCACCGGCCCCATAACTCCGATCAATGCCGTCACCCCCGCAAAGATCGAAATCTCGACAAAAATTTGCCCGCCGACCGGTGCCCCCAGCCGAACCAGCCTCCGTACCCTCAACCAATCCAGTGCCCGCTCCGCCTGCCGCAGGCCATACCCATGCTGACGGTCGACCCACCACACCGCCGCGCCCACAAATGCTGCCAGATAGACCCGCGCCAGAGTCGTCGACCAGGCCGCTCCAACCACCCCATACGCCGGAATCCCAATCGTCTTCCCAAGAAAATACCAGCGATGCCCGAACAGCAGCAGCCAATCCAGACCTGCGTTCACCAGGTTCGCGCTCACCACCGCAGCGGCAATCGGCCTTACATGGTTGAACGCCTGCAAATATCGCCGGAACGTCATATACAGAAACAGCGGCAGTGTTCCCCAGTTCAGCGCTCCAATAAACCCCACCGCCTGCCGCATCACCTCCCTGGTAGTCGCGGGATCGCCCACCGACATGCGCACCATAGCTAGCGGCCCAATCCACACCATCCCCATCATCACCGCGCTTAGAAGGCACGCCAGCACCACGCCGCTCAGCAGCCATTTGTTCGCATCGTCCAACTCACCCGCGCCATGAGCCTGCGAGATATAAGTATCCAACCCCAGCAGCACGCCGCCAATCCCGAACGCCAGCGTGTTGTACAGCACCTGCCCCAGCGCCGCCGCCGAGATCGTCACCGCCGGATGCGGCAGATGTCCCACCATTATCGTGTCCACGACGCCCATCGACATCCATCCCACCTCCGCCATCACCAGCGGCAAGGCAAGACGAAGCATCGGCGCAATCTCCAGGCGAATCGACATATCTCTTAGAACACCCGCGCCCATATTTCAGGCTTTCTTCGATGCTACCCGAACCCATTGCAGTTCCCGACTATGCCTGTAAAGTGAACTTGGAGATCAACATGACGACGATGTCGACGATCCTTGGTGCGGGCGGCCCGATCGCAAATGAGCTCGCAAAAATCCTGGCAGCACGAAACGCTCCCTTCCGGTTCGTGAGTCGAAATCCCAAACCGTTTCCAGGCGCGCAGCTGGTTGCCGCGGACCTGTCGGATCGCGAACAGGCCATCCGCGCAGTCGCCGGCTCCAGCGTGGTGTACCTGGTTATCGGTCTCAAATACGATCATCGCGTATGGCATGACCTCTGGCCCCGGATCATGGCCAACACCATCGAAGCCTGCAAACGAGCGCAGTCCAAATTGCTCTTCTTCGACAACGTCTACATGTATGGAAAGGTCAACGGTCCGATGACCGAGGAATCTCCCTACGCTCCCTGCTCGAAGAAGGGCGAGATCCGCGCGAACATCGCCACGTCGCTGATGAATGAAATTAAGGCCGGCAATCTCACCGCAATAATCGCTCGATCAGCCGATTTTTATGGCCCTACCACGCAAAACAGCGTCCCCGGCGTTCTCGTCTTTGAGCCATTAGCTAGCAAGAAGACAGCGTCCTGGCTGGTCAACGCCGCAGTGCCGCACTCTCTGACCTTTACCCCCGACGCCGCGCGTGGCGTCGCCCTGCTGGCGGAACGAGAGTCGGCGTGGAACCAGGTGTGGCATCTGCCGACCGCCCCCAACCCGCCCACCGGCAGAGAGTTCATCGAAATGGCTGCAAAGGAATTCGGCGCATCAACGAAATTCCGCGTATTGAGTCGACCCATTCTCCGCATGGTCGGACTGTTCAATCCCCAGGTTCGCGAGTCCTGGGAGATGCTCTATCAAAGTGATTCACCATACCTCTTCGATTCCACCAAGTTCACGCGTGAGTTCGACTTTGCGGGAACCCCCTACGCTGAAGGCGTCCGAATCGCTGCCGAATCCTACCGGCAACAGCCGCCGATTTAGCCCTGAACACACTGACATCCCAAATCGCTCCCGAGGCCATTCGTTCCCAAGGCCATAAAATCTCAAGGCCATGAGCCCCCAATGCCATATTCACCCAGTACCATACGCAACCAAGGCCATACGCACCCATGGCCATATGCACCCAAGGCCATACGAGCCCAGCACACACGGACCCAGGCCACTCGCTCCAAAGCCAGGCGCTCCCAAAGCCATACGCACCCCCAAGACCGTCATTCTGGACTCAGTTTCATCGAGTCCAGAATCTCCGTAGTTTTCTCACCCTGCCATCCAGGACCGGTCCAACCCCGGTAAAATCCTGTCAAGTGGAAAACCGCCTAACTTCCTGAATCTAAACAAAACAAACTTGGCCGAGAGTTATGGTCAAAGGAGTAAAATAGAAATGGTGGTCAAATTCGAATTAGGACGGAATCTAAAGTCAACAACTTGCAATGCTTCGGATAGATTTGGTATCTATTGTTGGTATATATCAAACTGTAAGTCGTTTGGTATGAATATTATGAGTATTTAGGGGGGAGGGGGGGTACATGCACCGAGCAGAGCAAACCGGGACCATCAAGATGATCGCGATTGACATGGACGGTACCCTTCTCGGCGAAGACGGCAAGGTCAGCCGACGCAACCTCGACGCTCTCCTCGCCGCCGAAGCGTCCGGCATCGAGATCGTCATCGCGACCGGTCGCCGCCACTGTTACGCCATCCGGGTCCTGCGCTCGCTCGGACTGAATCACGCGAACGCCCTAATCAGCTCCAATGGAACGGTCACGCGTACCCTGGGTTCCTTCGGCGCTGACCCCGTCGCCTCCGAGTTGATTGCCCACACCCATCTCCCCCACGCCACTGCCCTCTGGCTCTGTGGCTATGTCGATGAGTTTCGCAACGCGCTCGTCCTTACCTTCGACCGCGTCAATCCGGACGGCGAAGACTCCCGCGGCGCCTTGGTCGTCGAGCACCTCGACGAATTGAACGCCAGCATTGGCCGCTGGATGGAAGCCAACGAGCCTTACATCGCCCACGTCAACCCAATTGAGAACGCTTTGGCCGACGACGGTTCCAATCGCGATGCCCCAATTCAGGCCATGCTCTGCGGCACCATCGAGCGCATGGCCCGCGCCGAAGCCCGCCTCCTCGAACACCCCGGCGTCCACGCCTCCGGCCAGCCCTCCGGCCGCTCCGGCAGAACAATGAACGGCTCGGCCACATTGAAATCGCGCCCCGATCCTCCGGGTCCCCCATCCTTTCCAGTCCCATCGGAAAGTGTGGGAAGTAACACGCCCGAGTCCCAGCCCGCAACCATCCTTACCCTCCACCGCACCGAGTACCCAGGCCGCGACCTCTCCATCCTCGATATCCTTCCTGCCGGATGCTCCAAGGGCGCAGCAATCCTCTCACTCGCCGCTATGCGAGGCATCGACGCCTCGCAGATCCTCGCCATCGGCGACAACTGGAACGACGTCTCCATGCTCGAGATCGCCGGCACCGCAGTCCTCATGGATAACGCCCCCGACGACCTCAAGGCGCTCGCCCTTACGAACGGATGGCGCGTCGGCCTCTCCAACCGTGAAGATGGAGTCGCCGAAGCCATAGAAGCCGCCGTCGGGGCTACGATTCCATGTTAGCCACCGTACGCCCCAGACACCCCATTTACGTTGTCATCCTGAACGCTGTGAAGGATTCCCGTATTTCGTCTCTATTCTGGAGCCTCAGCCTGCCTTTAGCGCCTTCGGCAACTTCTCGTATATCCCGCCAAACCCACCATTCGACAGAATCGCCACGACGTCGCCCGAACGCAACTCCGGCGCAATCGCAGCAACAATCGCGTCCGCATCCGCATACACCGCCGACTCAAGTCCGCGCGCTCGCAACGCCGCCACAACGTTCTCCGGATGCAACCGCTCAGCCGCCGGGATCGCCTCCGATTTAAACACCGCAGCCAACACGCTCCGGTCTGCCAGCGCCAAACTCTCGACTAACGCCTCTTCGAACACATTCCGCCGCAGCGTATTCGACCGCGGCTCCAGCACCGCCCAAAGCTGCCTTCCCGGATACGAAGTCCGCAGCGCCCGCAGCGTCTCCCGAATTGCCGTCGGATGGTGCGCGAAGTCGTCGATGATCGTTACGCCATTCACCTCGGCCCGCACTTCCAGCCGCCGCTTCACCGACCGAAACGTCGCGAGCGCCTCAACGATCGCCGCAACCGGAACGCCCTGCCCCGCAGCCAGCGCCGCCGCCGCGGTGGCATTCAGTGCGTTGTGTTCTCCCGCCATCGGCAACTGTAACTCCGCAAATGCTTCGCCGGCCCGAAGCACAGTCCAGTGAGTCAGCGCGCCTTCATGCCGCATCTCCGTAACACGCCAGTGCGACTCCAGCCCAAAGCCATATCGCTCTACAGCACAATACGCCCGGGCCACGCATTCACTCACGTTCTCGCTGCCATCGAATGCGATCAGGCGACCCCGTCTTGGAATCAGATTTACCAGCCGCTTGAACGCAGTCTTTACCGCGGGGAGGTCCACGTAAATGTCCGCATGGTCGAACTCCACGTGGGTCAAAATCGCTGCATCTGGAAAGTAATGCAGAAACTTCGGTCCCTTGTCGAAAAACGCCGTATCGTACTCATCGCCTTCAAGGATGAACGGCTGCTTCGTCCCCTTAGTCAGTGGTCGCACCATAAAGCTGGTCCCAAAATTCTCAGCCACGCCGCCAATCAGGAACGAAGCCGCGAACTCCGGTCGCGTCCGCGAAGCCACCTCATAAATCCATGCCAGCATACTCGTCGTCGTTGTTTTGCCGTGAGTTCCAGCAACGACCAGCGATTCGCGTCCAGCCAGAAACTCGTCATGCAGCACAGCCGCCATCGATGTGAACGGAATCCACGTGTCGAGTACATACTCCAATTCGACATTCCCCCGCGAAATCGCATTGCCGACTATCACAAGGTCCGGCCGCGGCGTAAGGTTCGTCTCCGCGTATGGCTGGTGCAGCAGAATTCCAAGCCCAGCCAGCAGGTCGCTCATTGGCGGATAAGCCGCCGCATCCGAGCCCGTAATCCGGTGACCACGCGCCTGTAGCATCCCCGCAAGCGATGCCATCGCCGTTCCGCAAATTCCAATCAGATGAATGTGTTTCGAAGTCTGCATCGTCTCTTTTCTTCAGTGTTAGATCTGGACCGTAACCGCCGCTTCAAGGAAGTCCAACCGCGGATTTTTTCGTTCACGTAAATCAAGACGAACACGCACTCCAAGTGGCACCGTAATGTTTGGCGTGTCGACATGGCCCGATCGCAACCCAATTGCAATCGGCCCAGCGAATTCTTTAAGTGCGTGCAAAATCGCCTGCTCCAGCAGTGGTTCCTCCGCCGCCGGAACACACTGCCGCATATCGCCGAAGACAATTCCGTTCACATGCTTGAGCATACCGGCGTAGCGCAAATGCAGCAGCATCCGATCCCACTGATACGGTTTCGTCCCAATGTCTTCGAGAAATAGCACACGCGACGAACCCGCACCCGCCGGCATCGCAGCATATGGCGTGCCCAGCGCTTCGGCGAAGATCGACAAGCATCCGCCCTCAAGCATTCCTTCCGCGACGCCCGCACGCAGCACACGCAGTCCATCTCCAACACCCAGCGACCATTCAGCATCGCCGCCAAAACTATGCTGCCAACTTACCGCGTGGAAGCCCTCCGTCCGAGCGAAATCCGCCGCAACCATCGGCCCATAAAAAGTCACCAGCCCCGTCTCCCGCGCCAGCCAAACATGTAACGAAGTGTGATCGCTGTATCCAACAAACACTTTTGGGTTCGCACGAATCAGTGCCGCATCGAGGTGCGGGAGAAGCTCCGCCGAGCCCCATCCGCCTCGGCTGCAGACAATCGCGTCAATAGCTGGATCCGCAAACGCCGCTAACAGATCGCACGCTCGCTGCTCCGCGGTCCCCGCATAATAAAGTGGCCCACGAGCCAGCGCATGAGGCATGAGCATCGTCCGATACCCAAGTCCATGCAAGAAATCCCTGCCAGCCTGCACGAGTTCCGCCTTCGCCGCACTCGCAGGCGAGACAATCGCCAAGGTCGCCCCGTGCATGAGGGCAGGAGGCTTCACCATCACGCGTGCCGCCGTACTCACAATCCCACCGCCGCGCGATCGGCTGCAGGCACATCCGCCTGATACGCATAGCCCTGGCAAACGATCTCGGCCGGCCCAGTCAGCCGCATCCCCGTATCGTCAGCCGGCCAAACCGTCCGCTGCGCACCGCCCTCGGTAATCGCGGTAAGATCACGCGCCACTGAACGCAGCACCATAGCCGCCGCCGCCGAAGCGCAGGTTCCTGTTCCCGAAGAAGTTGTCGGCCCGCAGCCGCGCTCAAAAATCCGAAATACAATCTTGTCCGCAGAGAGCACCTGCACGAACTCCACATTAGTTCCATGTGCAAACAGTGGGCTGATGCTGATCTTCGCTCCAAGCTCCTGCCATGTCATCCCGTGTGCGCCGAAATCCTCGCGCTCGACGAATAAAACAAAATGTGGATTGCCCACATTCACCATCGCGCCTGCGATATTACCCACTCCAGGCAACTCAATGGTTCGTGGCATCACACGCGGAACACCCATCTCGCTCTCGATCAAATAAACAGGATCGTTGGCTTCAATCACGCGGCAAGTCCGTACTCCGCCATGCGTGCCCAGCGTCACCTCCCGCAAGCCCTCACTGCGAGCCAGCCAGGCAGCGACGCAACGCGTTCCGTTGCCCGAAAGTTCGGCCTCGCTCCCGTCTGAATTAAATAGGCGCAAAAAAAATTCACCTGCGGCTCGCCGTTCGAGAAACTCAACCCCATCCGCTCCAATGCTTGTCTTGCGCGGGCACAACCTCTGAGCTAGCGTCGCGTGGGCACGCCCAGCAACCGCCTCCTCCACAATAAGAAAATCGTTGCCGCATGCATGTGCCTTGACGAAAGGAATCATCGACTGCTCAATCCTCCTGTTCGTCGCGGAAGGCAACGACTTTGTCGGTTGCATCGCTTTCAATTAGCTTAGCCAATAAGTTTTTATGCCTGGCGCTGCTTGCCGATACCGTAAAAGTAACCCGCTCCAGATCGCCCAACTTCTCTCGGTTCAAGATAACCAAGCGCAAATGTTCTCGATCCAGCACCGCAAGAATCGCCGCAAACATTGTCTTGTCATCGCTCCCGCGCACCTCGTATAGCATCGGGAAGCGCTTCCATCCCGACCGCGACTCAAGCAGTCCAATAAACCGCAGAGCACAGTAGACAATTGCCGTGGCGATTACTGCCTCCACATACAACCCTGCTCCGCAAGCCATCCCGATCGCAGCCACCACCCAAACGGTAGCTGCGCTGGTTAGCCCCAGCACCCGGCTGCCCGTATGCAAAATCAGTCCCGCGCCGAGAAACCCGATGCCTTGCACTATGTTCGACGCCACCTGTCCCTTGTTCGGACTGTTGTCTCCCGCCAGCACCGCCGAGAGCATCGTGAACAGCGCCGCCCCCATGCAGATCAGCATGTTGGTGCGCAGCCCCGAAGCCTTGTGCCGCCACTCCCTCTCCAAACCAACGACCCCGCCCATCGCTAACGCCATCAGCAGGCGCGTGGTAGTGCCCCGGGAGAAAGCCAGCTGCTCGATCGTGCTGAAGTGTATCGGTAATGTTGCGATCATGAGTTATCTTGGCTTCGCTGAGATGGTAGCACCACGGTTGCGGAGGATTTCACTTCGTCGTCAAGCCTCCCGGCATTGCGTAGCGCTGGGATTGATAAATCCGCGCACACGGCTGGCCAGTCCCGCAAAGAATCGTCAGTTCCTCCAGGCCGTCTGGATGTTCCGCGACCGCCTTCGCAACCGTGTCGCCTTCGAGCGCAATAATGTACGCAGCATGGTCTGCGGGATCCTGAAGTGCCGCGTGCCACGTGTCGTAGTCGCTCTCGTTCAGCGTCTGCCGCAGCGGAATGCCCGCTTCTTGTAACGCGCCGATATGGTCGGACTCCTGCATCAGGATGGCGGCGCCCGGCGGCAGTCCCTCCAGAACCAGTGCAAGATTGCGTTCAAACGGCACGCGAGTCGTTGAATTCACCAACGCTTCTTTCAGAACCAGCGGAAGACTGTAGTTTGCAAGAAGATGACTGGGATGGTGCTCCACGCGCGACGCGACCGCCTGAAGTAGCGGGGCACCAAAGATCATCGCCAGCGGATTCATTACAGCCAATACGAGCGCTACAAGATATAACGTACGTACGGAATTTGACGACCAGAAAACGGACGCTCCTGAGCTCACCCCCGTGGAATTACCAAGAGCTTCGCGTGGTCTCAAACGTCTTTCCAACGCCGCCGCAGCCACACACGCGAAAAGTGCCAAAGCCGGCAGCATTTCCATCCCATACCGCGCGTTGTAATACGAATGCGGATAGAGCTGCGGAATGAATATTGGCACCGAGCCATACGCCACCGAATAAACATAGAAAGCCAGCGGCACCCACAACAGCAGGGATGCCCGCTCAATCCGGCGCTGGACCGCAATCCACAACCCAAATGCGGCCGCCGCCATCACCGCAAATCCCGTCTCCCAGGCTGCCGCATCCACCTGCGCCGTGCGCGTGTAAAACAACAGCGCCCACCACGGATTGTGCCATCCACGATAGTGCCGCGAGCCCGGAGGCGATGTCTTTTTCTCGATCGCAGGCGCCGAATAAGGGCCGCGCATGAAGTCCAGATAATCGTGGTAAAAGTGTTGGTTGTACCACAGCCACAAGACCGGGCCCGAGACCGCGAGCAACGTAAACACTGTGAACGCCGGAGCCACCCGTCGCCAAAGCCCGCCCGCACGCCAGAGTTTCCAAGTCACTACACACCAGACCGCCGCACCCAACACCCACCCGTCATACCGCGTAAACACCGCGGCAAAGATGAGCAGTCCAAGCAGCATCAGATGCCTCACCACGCGCGCCTGTTCCGCCGCTCGAATCGCTTCCACGCACTCCATCGTCAGCAGCGTCAGCCAGATCAGTAACGCAAGAAAAAGCGGCTCCGTCATCGCGGTCGTCGAAAGATAGAGAAGGTTCGGATTCAAACCGTAGAAAACGGTCGCTACCAGCGCCCATCGAGGGACCAGCATCCGCCGGCAAAGACGATAGAAGCCCGCAACCCCAATGATGTAGCAAGCCAGCGAGGGCCAGGCTCCGGCCAATCCGCTCTGCCACCAGGTCATCTTCTGCACAAAAGGAACCATCAGCAGGTGCGGCAGCGGCAACCACACGCCCCCGAGTTGCACCAATCCAGGATTGCGTGTATCCAAAATGCGCCGCGCAATTCCCAAGTGCGCAACCGCGTCGCCGTAGAGCAGAACATATCCCTGCGTGAAACACACGATCAGCGCCATGAACGCAAGCAGAATCGCGGCCATCAGCACTGGAGTCATCTCTTCGCGCGTCGTGGGTCGCACAACATCTGGATCGAACGCGGCATGCGCGGCTACTGTATCGTCACGCCGGCGTCTGGGCGGCTGCGACACGCGAATTGCCGCCGCGCAGCGATCCGTCTTAGACCGCTTCAAGATGCGAGATCTCCCGGAAAAGTTCGAATCGCGCGTCAATCTCTTCGCGCGTCGCAGCCTGCAGGCGCTCCGTGCCAAACCGTTCGCACGCGAAGGACCCCATTACCCCGCCGTAAAACATCGCCCGACGAAAGACTGCCGGTGTCAGTTCAGGCTGCGACGCAATGTATCCGTAGAATCCTCCAGCAAAAGAATCGCCCGCGCCCGTAGGATCGACAACTTCAGCCAGCGGCAGGGCGGGCGCGCGGAACGGCCTAGGCGTCGCGGTGCTTCCGGGAAACGATCGCTCGCTAAAGAATCCGGTCGCGCCGTATTCGCCATGCTTCACCACTAGCGACTTCGGCCCCATTGCCATCACCTTTTCTGCAGCGCGCACCGAATTCGTCTCTCCCGACAACATGCGCGCCTCACCATCGTTGATCAGCAGCACATCCAGATCGCGCAGCACGATGGCAAGATTCTCTGCATGAGCGGATATCCAGTAGTTCATCGTATCGCCACACACCATGCGGACCTTCGGCATGTGGCTGCGCACGCGCGCCTGCAACACCGGATCGATGTTCGCAAGAAATAGGTACTCACTGTCGGTATACGAATCGGGAATCTTCGGCTCAAAGCGCTCGAATACATTCAGGTCTGTGCCCAGCGTCTGAGCCTCGCTCAAATTTCCCGCATACGCGCCGGTCCAGTGAAAACTCAGCCCGGGCGCACGCTCGATGCCCGCCGTATTGATGCCTCGAGCGGTAAACACAGCTTCGTGTTTTGGCAAGAAATCCTCGCCAACAACGGCGATTACGCGTACATCCGTGAAATAGCTCGCCGCCAGAGCAAAATGCGTTGCCGCCCCGCCGAGACAATGATCGACCTTCCCATGCGGCGTCTCAATACTGTCGAACGCCACCGACCCAACCACCAGAATTGCCATATTCCCACTTTCTCAAGAAAACATGTAACAAGAACACGAACATATACGCTAGCAACCTACTTTTCGATCAAGGCAGGTTACAAATACTTGTCCAGCAATATTCCCAGCTTCTCTTTGACCGCGGGCGAAATCGCTGCCCGTTCGGTCAGGATGGCATACTGCAATGCACTTGCGCACGCACAGTTTCTCTCCAGCGGCATTGCCGCGACCGCCGCTTTAACTACCTTGGCCGCATTTCCTGAGTTCTGATGTATTACCGCGATAATCTGATCGATGGTCACGTCGTCGTGACCTTCGCGCCAACAATCGTAGTCCGTCACCATCGCCATCGTGGCGTAGCAGATCTCCGCCTCGCGAGCCAACTTTGCCTCCTGCAGATTCGTCATTCCGATCACATCTGCACCCCAGCTTCTGTACATGTTCGATTCCGCGCGCGTCGAGAACTGCGGGCCTTCCATGCAAACGTAGGTCCCACCTCGCTTGCCTACAACTCCAACTTCCAGGCAGCCCCGCTCGAACGCTGCTGATACCGCTGCGCAGACGGGGTCGCCAAACCCCACATGAGCAACAATGCCATCACCAAAGAAAGTGCCCACGCGCGCAAACGTCCGATCGATGAATTGATCCGGAATTACAAAATCCGTCGGCTTGTGCTCTTCCTTCAACGAGCCAACCGCCGACACCGACAAAATCCGTTCCACGCCGAGCGCCTTCATCGCATAGATATTCGCGCGAAAGTTCAACTCGCTCGGCAGCAGTTTGTGCCCGCGCCCATGTCGCGCCAGAAAAGCAACTTTGCGGCCCTCAAGTTCTCCAACGATGAGCGCGTCGGACGGATCTCCGAAGGGCGTCTCCACGCGATGCTCGCGGACGCCCGTAAGTCCGGGCATGGCGTACAGGCCACTCCCGCCGATAATACCAATCTCTGCCGTCTGCAAGTCCTTCGCTCCTTGGCCGGACGCACCATTCACGTAGCCGTATTCGATCGTTGTTATCGCTCAGTCAAAGTATATCGTCCAGAGGCGGCCTTCACCGAGTCGCCCTGCCTGTCCCTAGGCGACTTCAACATAGCTGCCTTCATCATGCCCGCGGAGGATAGAACGCGCACCAGCGAAAGACCCGGATCCTGCGCTGACTTACCCCTCTCCGCTGCGCCGGCCACCTGTACCGGCGCATCCGACTGCACGCTTACAATGCGATCCCGCAGCTTGCGTGCCAACTCCATCGGGAACCCTTCAGTCACAAAGACGCTGGTGCCGGAAATCGACAGCAGAACGTCGCCTTCATTGGTCGTGTACACCTGTTCGCTCTCGTCCGTTTCGTCCTTTGTTCGTCGCGACAGCCCGGAATACTTGCGGGGTAATTGCCCAGCGTACACGCGCAGAAACGATCGCGCAGAATCATCATTCTTCCACTTCGATTCGTAGAACAGTGCGATCGACGCGGTCGACTCTTTCGCCTCGGCAGTCACGGCCGATTTGCGCTGTGCCGCGTAGTAGATACCGCCATTCCACTGCGAAGTCAGCGCGTCCGCAATCTGTTCCCCGCCGAAAAGTTCGGTCACGATACGCACGTCGAACTCACCCATCACGCCTACATCGTACGGCATGTACTCAGCATCGATCAGTGAATGAATGTCTGGAATTCGCAGCACTGGCACCGGAGCATGTGCCATATATGCAGCCGGATGAAGGATCTCAAAACTCGACCCCGGAGGATCCGCAAGCACCGCTGAGAACGCAGCATCTTTTCCCGCCTTCACCAGGATCGCATCTTCAAAACTCAGCCCCTCTCCATAAGGAAACAGTAGAGACTTCTGCAGCAGCAAAGGAGCACGCGCCAGTATCGGCGACCCGCTGGTGTCCGACACCATGTCCTTCAGCTTGTCCATAATCTCAGGCGAGTCGGCCAGAGTCTTACCCGTGGGTCGCATGGTGTAGTCCAGGAAGACCACCATCGCCTGACCTTCGGCCACCGCATCGCGAGCTGTGTCTGCCTCGTCAATCTGAATATGCTGGTTGTCCTCCTGCACAGTCCTGGCTATATCCTGCTGGCCCACGTCGGACCACTTGGTCAAATCGACCCGCTGGTCTTGCAGCGCATGAGTCAGTTCGTGCGCTAACACAGGCTTCTGCTCATCCGGCTCGATCCAGTCGAGTAGATTTACGGTCTTCGTTTTATTGTCGTAAAAACCGGCAACCTGCTCCGTCAGTAGGGTGATCATGAACGGACGAAGGTGGAAGTCGCGATCCAACAGGCCAAACTTCTTCAACACAATTTCAGAACGCGCCAGCCTCTTCGCCCCTTCGTCTTCTTCAAACTTTTCGCTCAGATACCTAGTCACTTCGTCGCGCGTAATTAATTTACGCTTCACGCTGTGCGCGATGGGCAGATTCGTATCTTTACTCACAAACGACAAAATGTCATCCACGGATCGAAACAACTCCTTCGCTTGATCTTTGGACAGTGGCGTGTGCGGCGAGTCATGTTGTGCACTTTTATGTGCGCTCACCGGCGAAACGCCGGCACTCACAGCAGGAGTGCTCGCATTGGCAGGCGGACCGTTTTGCGCTCGCATCTGGCACCCAAGCATCGCCATCGACGCAATCGCCACGGTGAACACGGAATATTGCCGCACAAACAACCTACTCAACCCCATTTGATGCCGCTCCCCACCCGCCAACCGACCCTCCGCGCAACCCTGTAGCCGGTCGCTATAATCAACAGTGTACGCAGTTTCACACCGCTTCCGATATGACAAACGCTCTCCAATCCGCCGATTCCTCAGCAACGACGCTCGAAGCCAGCGCACAGCTCGCAGCCCTGCTTCACGCGGTGTGCGTTGCTCCGCTTGAAGATAACGGCTGGATCCGCGTCACCGGCGAGGATCGTGTCCGCTGGCTCAACGGCATGGTCACCAACTCTATCCAGGAGCTTGCGCCCGGCGAGGGCTGCTACAACTTCGTGCTCAACGCCCAGGGTCGCATTCAGGGCGACCTCACCGCCTTTCTGCTACCAGATTCCATCCTGCTCGAAACCGGCCAGGATCAAGTCGAGACACTTCTCGCCCACCTCGACCACTTCATCATCATGGACGATGTCGAACTCACCGACATCAGCGGTCAGCGCAAAGGTATCCTCGTCGCCGGGCCTTGCGCCCTCCGCGCCGTCCAGGAACTCGGCGGCACTCCCTGCTCCTCACCCCCGCCGCCCACGCTACTTCCAACACACGTCAGCCTTAAGCAGACCGCATATCGCGGCGCGCCTGTCTATCTAATCGAGGCATATAGTCCGCTCGTCCCGCGCTTCGAGATCTGGGCCGATGGCGAAACCATAGCTCAGATCTCCGCCGAACTTGCATCCATCCCGAAGGCCGGTGCGCAAGCCCTCGAATATATCCGCATCCTCGAAGGCACACCCCGCTATGGCATCGACATCCGCAACTCCGAGGCAGCTCGCGATCTGCCGCAGGAGACCGCACAGACTCGAGCCCTGCACTTCTCCAAAGGCTGCTACCTCGGCCAGGAGATCGTCGAACGCATTCGCTCGCGCGGTAATGTGCATCGCACCTTCGCCGGCTTCGAACTGAAAGGAACGCTTCCTACATCCGGCACAGCCCTCCTCGCAGAAGGTAAGCCCGTCGGCAAACTCACCAGTGTGAGCGCAATCCCGCTCGCTGAATCCGCCGCGAATCCTGGCGGAAGGCCCACCCAGCTCGCCCTTGGCTATATTAACCGCGAAGCAGTCGACCGCGGCCTCATTCTGGACTATTCAGGAGGCATCGCAACACCGATCGCGTTACCCTACGCAATCTCCTGAACCCACCCGCCGCCACCCAAATTTGAAATTTGTACCAAACGAGAGAGTGTGATCATGTCCGAACAGAACAAGCCCTTCGTCGTAACCGATCGCCGCAAATTTACCCTCGACGGAACCCCCCGCCCCGACGCCGATCCTTCCCCTGAGCGCGAGCCTCGTGATATCCCTGCCGCACCACCCGTAGCCGAGTCCTCGACGGAACTCAATCCCGCCAGCGCCGCCGCGGCGGCATCAGAATCCGCATCGCAGTCCGCATCAGGCGACTCCCGGCAGCCCGCCAGTGAGGAGCTTCCACCCCCGCCAACCGCCATCGAGATGGAGCAGGCAAACGCCGCCTACCAGCAGACCTCCGAGCGCCTCGACACCGCCGTCCGCGCCGCCAACCCCGGCATGGAACATCCGCCCACGATGACCTTCGAACAGATCGTGCAGTCCATCTACATGTCCACGATTATGCAACTCGGCGGGGCCACCCCCGAAGGTCAGCAGCCCAAGATCGATCTGATGGGCGCACGCCAGAGCATCGACATGCTCGCCATCCTCGCCGAAAAAACCAAGGGCAACCTCACGCCCATCGAGACTCAGCTCATGGACAACGCACTCTTCGAGGTCCGCATGGGGTTCCTGGAAGTCACCCAGGCACTCGCGCGTTCCGCTGCAACTCGCCAGCCACCTCCCGGATCCGGCGCGCCCGGTCGTCCCAGCATCGTCCGCTAGGCCTAGATGGACGCCACCCTCACTTTTCTCGGAAGTGGCACCTCGATGGGCGTACCCACGCTCGGTTGCGGCTGCGCCGTATGTGCGTCGGCCGCGT
The DNA here is from genome assembly GCA_025357875.1 of Granulicella sp. Taxonomy (GTDB): domain Bacteria; phylum Acidobacteriota; class Terriglobia; order Terriglobales; family Acidobacteriaceae; genus Edaphobacter. Next base: position 12,818 of record JANYLK010000227.1, on the reverse strand, counting down.
CGTCCACCGGAGACTCGCGCAATCGTCGCACCCGGCCATCTGTCCTCGTCTCTTGGGAAGGCCATAACGTCGTCATCGACACCGGTCCCGATTTCCACGCACAGGCGATTCGCGAAGGCATCAGCCGCCTTGACGCCGTGTTCTATACCCACGGCCACGCCGACCACGTCCTCGGCATGGATGACCTCCGCCCGCTCAGCTTCCACAATCCCGGCAGTCTGCCGCTCTACGCTGACGAGCCCACCGCCGCGACCATCGAGCGCGTATTCGACTACACGTTCCGAACCGAACATCGCTATCCCACCAGCGCTCGCGTCACCCTGAATCGCCTGCCATCTACTCCCGGCACGGAGGTGGCTCTGTTCGGCGCACAGTTCCAGTGCATTCCCGTCACCCACGGCCGCCAGACCATCACCGGCTATCGCTTCGGCTCGGCTGCCTACCTGACCGACCTTAGCGACATCCCCGCCGAGAGCATCCCTCTGCTCGCCGATCTCGATGTCCTCATCCTCGATGCCCTCCGCCGTGAACCACATCCCACGCACTCCAACCTCGATAACTCCATAGCTATCGTCGAGCGCCTCAAACCTCGTCGCGCCTTCTTCACCCACATGTCCCACGACCTCGATCACGAGGCCACCAACGCGATCCTCCCACCCCACATCCGCCTCGCCTACGACGGCCTTCGGGTCACCTTCAATATCGCCCCCGAAGTAACTTAATCCATTGTCATTCTGAGCGCAGCGAAGAACCCCCGTTTTCTTGTCTCTCCCCGTCACCCCATGCGCATCTACCGCCAGCTCGCCGAACTTCCAGCCACTCACGCCCCAGTTGTCGCCACCATCGGCAACTTCGACGGCGTGCACCTCGGCCACCAGGGAGTCATCGCGGAAGTCATCGAACGCGCCCGCTTCCTCGGCGGCCAATCCCTCGCCATCACCTTCGACCCGCATCCCGCGCGGATCCTGCGCCCCGATCACCCGCAGCCCCTCATCACCCCGCTCGCCCGCAAACTCGAACTCCTCGCCGACACTGGCATCGACGCTACTCTCGTCCTGCCCTTCACCGAATCGTTCTGTCGAATGACGGCACGGGAGTTCGCCACCGATATCCTTGTCAGCGCAATCCACGTCACCGAAGTCCACGAAGGCGAAAACTTTCGCTTCGGCTACCACGCTGAAGCCGGCATCGAAGGTTTGGAAACTCTCGGCCGTGAACACGGCTTCCGCGTCATTGTCTACGCACCACGCTCCGTTCGCGGCGCCCCCGTATCTTCCAGTCGCATCCGCAAACTGATTGCCGAGGGTGAAGTCAGCCACGCACGCGCCCTTCTCGGCCGCCCGTTCGCGTTTGACAGCTCCCCAGCGCCCGGTCGAGGCTATGGCACTCGATACGCAGTCCCCACCATTAACCTCGCACCCTACGAGGAACTCCTCACAGCCCACGGCGTCTACGTCACCACCCTCACCGTCGGGAGTGGCTCAGCCGCTGAAACCTTTGAAGCCGTTACCAACGTTGGCAACCGACCCACCTTTGGCAGCAATTCCTTCGCCGTAGAATCCCACCTCCTAAACTTCCACCCACTCGAAGGCGATCAATCCCTCACCGAGAAGACCCCACTCCGCCTAACGTTCCTCGGCCGACTTCGTGCCGAGCGGGCTTTCCCCAACACCCAAGCCCTCCGCGACCAGATCAGCCGCGACGTTACCCAGGCCCAGCGCTACTTCACTCTCTGCCGCATTTTGACAGAATCCTACTGAGGCGGTGTTGTCGTCGCAGCCGGAGGCTCTGTTTTCGGACCCGCGCCACCATCCGGTTCAGCCGGTTCTGGCTCCGTCTCCTCCACAGCCTTGGGAACTTCCTTCACCACAGGCGAATCCGGCGCCGGCGTCAACGGCACATCCAGTTCTTTCTTAGGAGCATTTCCCTCCGGGAACGTCTCGTTCGGCTTCTTCGCAATCGCTGCCCGCATGAAGTCCATCCACATCGGCAACGCAGCCTTCGCGCCCGTCTCCTTATCCCCCAGCGACTGCCGGTTGTCGAAGCCAATCCACGTCCCGCACGTTACCGATGGCGAAAACCCGATGAACCATGCATCGGTATAGCCGTTGGTCGTGCCCGTCTTCCCACCGAGCGGATGCTTCAACTGGGCCGCCGCCGCGCCTGTACCCATCCGCGTCACCGCCTGCAGAAACTGCATCATCGTCCTTGCCGTCTCCACCGACAGCACCTCATTCACCTGCGCAGGTGGCTCATCCATCGGCAGACCATCAGCCTGCACCACCTTGCGAATGTAGTGCGGCTCGATGCGAATTCCATCGTTCGGGAAGACGCTGTACGACTGCACCTGCTCATATAGAGAAATATCTGCCGCACCGATCGCCACCGGCAGATACGCAGGAATATTACTCGTCACTCCAAACCTGTGCGCCGTCTCAATCACCTTGCGAATTCCCACTTTGTCCGCCAACTTTAGCGCCGGAATATTGCGCGACTCCGCAAACGCATTCAGCAGAGTCATCGCGCCTTTGTAATCGTCCTCGTAGTTGTGCGGCGTGTAGGGTCCATTCGGCGTGTAGAAACTCACCGGCCCATCCACAATAATGTCCGTCGGCTTCGCTCCCGCCTCAACCGCAGTGGTGTAGACATACGGCTTGAACGACGATCCTGTCTCCCGCTCCGACTGGGTTGCGCGATTAAACTGGGATATCGCGAAGTCCCGCCCACCCACCATCGCGAGTACCTCACCACCTGCGTTGTCCACCGCCATCATCGACGCCTGCACGCCCGAATCCTGCTGCAGCTCCGCGTGCATAGTGCCATCGGACGAGCTTCCGCCCAGTTTCACATACACCATATCGCCATTCGTCAAAAAGCTGTCGGCCGCCTTTTGATGTGTCCACGTCCAGTCTGCCGGAGTCATCACAGCCCGCGTCGAGCCGATCTTCACCATCACCCGCGCCGGCGAAACCTCCGTCACCATCGCGTGATAGTAAGCCCCCTTCTCAATCGCCTTGCCCCAGTCCGGATGCTGATACTTATCCGCGTCTATCCCCTTCAGCACAATATTTTCGAGGTGCCCCTTCCATCCGTGCCTTCGCTCATACGCCGCGGTCCCATCCAGCACAGCCTTGTTCGCCACCATCTGCAGATCGAGATCCAGCGTCGTATACACGCGCAGGCCCGCCCCATGCACCTCCTCCGCGCCATACTCTTTTTCAAGCTGCCGCCGCACCTCCTCAACAAAATACGGCGCGACCGAATTCGGCGGAGGCTGAATCTGCAAACCCAGCGGAGACGCCGCAGCAGCCTGCTCCTGCTCCCGAGTAATCTTCCCATCCGACCGCATCTCGCTCAGCACAAGATTTCGACGCCGCAATGCACGTGCCGGATACTTCAGCGGCGAATAATACTCCGCGCCCTTCGGCAAAGCAGCCAGCAGAGCCGCTTCCGGCAGCGTCAGATCGCGCGCATGCTTGCTAAAGTAAAACTCTGAAGCGGCCTCGAACCCATACGTCCCATGTCCCAGGTAGATCTGGTTCGAATACATCTGGAAGATCTGGTCCTTGGTAAACACCCGCTCGATCTGCACCGCGAGCAGAATCTCTTGGAATTTTCTCCCGTATGTTTTCTGGTTGGACAAAAATAGATTTCGGGCCAACTGCATCGTCAGCGTCGAGGAGCCCTGCGCACGGCTCCGGGAATGGAGATCTCGCCAGGCCGCGCCCACCGCGCGTACCAGGTTCACCCCCCAATTTCTCTCGAAGCTCTTGTCCTCGATCGAAATCAGTGCCTGCCGCAGCGCCGGCGGAAATTCTGTATACGGCAGTACCACCCGCCGCTCCAGGGCGAACGACCCAATTTCCTTTCCATGAATGTCCAGTAATTCTGTTGTCGTGTTGGGATGGTAGCGAGCCAGGTCGTCCATCTGCGGAAGATCAATGGAATAAACCAGCAATAATCCACTCATCATCCCAAACAGCGAGGACAACCCTAACAAAACCAGAAATGTGGCTCGCACCGCTATCCGCCGCGTCGGATAGGCGGGGCCGTGCAGTAAGTTGACCTCGCGCAGGCGTCCCAGAATCCACTGCCACCAGAATAATTTCACCTGGTCCGTCGACTCTTTCTCGTCGCTGAATAAACTGGGCACGGCCTTTTCACAATAGCACGGCAAACCACTGCTTCAGCCCTGTGAATTCCTCCTCGGCCCTAACGCGCGCCATGTCTCGCTTCTAAAACGTGGACCGTTGTAGCCGCATACTCTTACGCCGTTTTGCCCTTCAAGATATCCAGCGCTTTGGTCAACTGCAGATCCACTTGCGGAGCCTGCTTCTTTACCGGGGCCCGAGCGGCGGTGGCCGTCGGAACCTGCGCAGCATCTTCCACGCCCGCCTGGTCATCCACTACCGAAGCTATGACTACCTGCGGAGTTACTCCATCATCCTGGATCTTCTTACCCAGAGGCGACTCATACTTTGCCACGGTCAGAATCAGCGCAGCACCATCCGGCAACTCGAAGGTCTTCTGCTCGGTCCCCTCACCAAATGTCTTCTCGCCTACCACCTCGGCGCGCTTATTATCCCCAAGTGCTGCCGCTACCAGCTCAGCAGGCCCGGCGGTTCCACGATTAACGAGCACCACCACCGGCGCTGTGGCATTGATCGTCTTCTCCCGATCTACCGCAAATACCTGCTTCGCAAACTTCTGCCCTTCAAGGGTGGCAATCGTGCCATCCTTCAGCAGGAAGTTCGCCAGCCGTGTAGCCTCCGCCATGTCTCCAGCAGATGCATCGCGCAAATCCAGCAGCACCTTCTTGTTGCCAGCCTTCTGCATACCTTTCAGCTTGGCTTCAACCTGCTGCACGTGGTCGTGGTCCAGTATCTCTGGCTTCAAATAGAGGATCGATGTGTTCTCGTATAACTGATCGACAACGGGAGGTAGATAATCCACCACCGGAGGCACCACCGTCTGGGCTCGCGTCATCGAAATCTTATTCGGCTCCGCCTTGCCGTCGTGCCCAACCACGCCAAGAGTCAAAGTGCTCCCAGCACTTCCTTCCAGCATCCGTTGAATCATCGCCAGCGACAAGTTCCGTGTGTCATGTCCGTCAATGGCCTCCACAATGTCGCCGTCTACCAGGCCGGCCTTATCCGCCGCACTCGCGGGAACCACCGACACCACGGTCGCATACCCATATCGCTTCGATACGTTGATCCCCGCCTGCGCAACCTTCGAGCGTTGAGCAAGCCCGCCGCCTGCCTTGTAAATCTTGTAGTCCGCGGCGGTCAGGTAACTCGAATCCGCGTCCAGCGACTCCAGCAGCCCGCGCAGCGCCCCGTTGGTTACCTCAGTGATATTCGGGTCGGTCACGTAATCCTGTTGAATGTGGTGCATCACTTCGGTATAGACCTCGATCTGGCGATACGCGCCATCCTGGCCCGACGTGGCCGCGCTGACTCCGCTCGAGTTCACGCCCAGGAACACCGTGAGAACCAGCACCACCGACACCGCGAGCAAAAGAATCTTAGAAATCTTGGACATAATTCGCCGCATCTCCACAAGGCTAGACCTTGACCAGTCGAGTTTAGACGCATCCCGACCGCAACCCGATAGCAAAATCATATACCGGGGCTCAGCGAATCGCTATCTGGTAGCCGATTTGCCACCCCCAACACTTCAATGAGGTAGATTCACCGCGCCATCAGAAATTGAACTGACGCGCCCTAAATCTGTTGTGACAAATCCGCGTACAGCGTATCTTAATCATAAGTGAAGTCAACGCGCCAATTCGGAGCGCTTCTGCTGTTGCTGATGTCCTGCGTGAGCCCTGCGATGGCATGCATGGCTGCTGATGTACCAATGACAATTGAAGAACGCGCCTGCTGCCGCATGATGAAGAATCAATGCGGACAGATGCAGATGCCGACCTCTAACGACTGCTGCAAAAAAGCTGCGAAGATTGTTCAGGATGCCGCTGTAAGGCGGGATACTTCGGTCAATTCCAGTGCTTTGGCCGCTACGTACATCTCCCGACTCGATAGTCTTCCGATAGGTCAAAGCATCGGCCACATCCAATGCCCCGAACACTCGCCTCCAATCTCTCCATCCTCAGCAATCACCATCCTAAGAATCTGATTCGCTCCTCTCTCGCCTAAAGATCGAGCCGCGCACCTGCGTGTGTTCACGTCTAAATTGCAATCGAGACAGGAGTTTCCCTATGAAGGTGGCCTTCTATTGGACCGCCGCATTGGTGATGGCAACGGGTATCCCCGCGCATGCGCAGGGGCCGACAGGTATGCCAACGCCACTTGCCACGTTGATTTTAGAAGCACAGTCGAACAACACCCAGATCTCCGCCGCAGATCATGCCTGGAAGGCGGCAACCCACGTCGCTCAGCAGGTGACGACGCTGCCTGATCCGCAATTCACCATTCAGTCGTACAGCGTCGGAAGCCCGAAGCCGTTTGCGGGATTTAGCAACAGTGACTTCGCCTACATCGGCTTCGGAGCCTCGCAGGACCTTCCCTATGCCGGAAAGCTCCATCTCAAGGGTGAGGCAGCTAACCGCGATGCCGATATGCAGCAGGCGCAATCAGACCTTCTGCGTACGTCAATCACCGAACAGGTCAAACTCCTTTATCTGCGCCTGGCCTATCTCGAGGCCACACTCTCGATCCTGGGACGCAACGATGCCGTCTTGAAGCCGCTCATCGAGACCGGCTTGTCGCGATACAGCCTGGGGCAAGGGAGCCAGGCGGACGTCCTGAAGGCCCAGATCGAGCACACCAAGATCCTGCGCGAAGTCACGATACACCATCAGGAGATGGGGCAACTTCAAGCCAGCCTCAAGCAACTGCTGCACCGATCGCAAACCTCTGCCGACACAATTCCGGAGCCGCTTTCGCTGTCTCCACTGCGATACACCGCAGAGGAATTGCAGGCTCTGGTTGCGGCCCACAATCCTTCGGTCGCAGTGGATAGCGCAGATATTGAAAAGCAGGATGCACAGCTGAAGTCGGCGCAGCGTGAGAGCAAGCCGGACTTTAACGTCGGCTACACGTTTCAGCAGACCGGGGCCGGCTACCGCGACTACTACATGCTGACGTTGAACATGCGTCTGCCCCGTCGCAAGCGGGTAGAAGCAGGCGTTGCGCAGGCAGCCGAGTCGCTGGAGCGATCGAAGCAGGAACTCGACTCGCAGGTACAGCAGCAACTCGCAGAGGTCCAGAAGCAATACATCGCCGTCACGGACACAGCCGAGTTGCTGAAGGAGTATCAGGATGGCCTTCTGCCGCAATCGCAAGCAGCGTTCCGTGCAGAGCAGGCTACCTATCAATCCGGCAAAGAGGCGTTCGCTCCAGTGCTCTCTTCCCTGCTGGATGCACTGACCTTCGAGCATGACTCGCAACAAGCGCTGCTTGATCATGAAACCGCTTTGGCACGTCTCGAAACACTGACGGGAGCACAACTCCGATGAATCGATATGTTGTCCGCACCTCACTCTTCTGGCTTCTCCTGTTCGCCATCGCCGCTGGAGTCTACGTATACCGCACCAGAGCGACTGCGCATTCCGTCCCCAGCCCCACCTCGGCAGATGTTCAACCCATCGCTTCCGGTCCGATGGAAGACACCAACAAGGATGCATCCACGCCTGCCACCAGGATGGAAGCTCCACTTGTTCCTGTCCAACTGACGGATCAGCAGATGAACAGCATTGGCGTAAAGACCGGCACGGTCGAATACAAACAACTCAATGACGAGATCCGTGCGACTGGCACCGTCGATGTTGACGAGCGCCTTCAATCAATTGTGCAGGTTAGATTCTCCGGGTACATCCGCAAAGTCTTTGCCAACGCCACCTACCAATATGTGCGCAAGGGCGACCCGCTCTTCACCATCTACAGTCCAGAACTGGTAGCAACGCAGGAGGAGTATCTGCTGGCGCGACGGAATCAAAGCGCCCTCAGTGAAAGCTCAATCGACGGCGTAGCCAGTGGCGCATCGTCCTTGACTACCGCTGCGGAGCAGCGTCTACGCCAGTGGGACATACCCAGTAGCGAGATAGCAAAGCTCCAGCAAACAGGCAAGGCCATCAGCGAACTCACCATCAACTCCCCATCTTCCGGCTACATCATGGAACGCATGGCGCTCCCCAATATGTACATAGAGCCCGCGACCAAGCTCTATACGCTCGCCGATCTTTCGCACGTCTGGGTCAACGCGCAGGTTTTTCAGAATGACGTTGGCAGGCTGAAGCGCGGCGACACCTCATCCATCACGGTTGACGCGTATCCAGGACGCACTTTCAGAGGTCGCGTCGAAGAGATCCTCCCGCAAGTCGATACGACGACACGAACAGTCAAGGTGCGCCTGGCGGTCAATAACCCGGGCATAACGCTCAAGCCGGGCATGTTCGTAAATGTCGTTCTGAAATCGGGCCTCGGTCGTCAGCTTGTTGTTCCCGCCTCGGCAGTCTTCCAGACCGGCCTTCGCCAGGTCATCTTCATCGATCATGGGAACGGAAGCCTCGAACCGAAAGATGTGGGCCTTGGTGCACGAGTTGGAGATGATTTCGTAGTGCTGAAAGGTCTGCAGGTCCATCAGCAGATTGTCACCTCCGCCAGTTTTCTGCTCGATTCCGAGAGTCAGTTGCAGGCTGCGGCAAGCTCATATACTCCGCCCCCTCCGGGCACCGGGCAACAGTCACCGTCCACAACATCACAACCTCAATCCGCAGTCGCGATTGATCTCACCACCGATCCGAACCCTCCTCACAAAGGATCAAACGTCTTCCACGTCAAGCTGACCAAATCGAACGGACAGCCGGTTGCCGGCGCACAGGTCACAGTCACCTTCTTCATGGCTGCGATGCCGGCAATGGGCATGGGAGCAATGAACGTGACCACTCAACTCACGGAAAAGAGGGCAGGCCTCTACGAAGGCGTAGGCGTCCTTGAGTCCAGTGGAACGTGGCAAGTCACAGTGACCGCGAAGCAGAACGGCCAAACCATCGGCTCCAAGCAGATGCGCATCAACGCTGAAGGAGGGATGTAACATGCTCTCCAGAATCATCGACCTCTGCGCCCGAAGTCGCTTCCTCGTATTTACGATCGTGCTGCTGCTCACGCTTGCCGGCATCTGGTCGTTGCAACACATTCCGCTCGACGCGCTCCCGGACATCTCCGACGTGCAGGTGATCGTCCACACGAGTTGGATGGGCCAGCCTCCAGACATCATCGAAGATCAGGTCACCTATCCCATTGTCACCAGCCTCCTTGCGGCTCCTCACGTGAAAGCCGTGCGTGCTCAGACAATGTTTGGCGACTCGTATGTTTATGTCGTCTTCGAAGATGGCACCGACCTCTATTGGGCACGCTCGCGAGTCGTCGAATACCTCCAGCAAATTGGAGGGCGCCTTCCTGCCGAGGTTCATCCCGCCATTGGGCCCGATGCAACCGGTGCCGGCTGGGTCTTCGAGTATGCCCTCATCGATAGAAGTGGCAAGCATAGTCTTGCGGACCTTCGCACTCTGCAGGACTGGCATCTGCGCTATCAATTGGAGACCGTCGCAGGCGTCTCAGAGGTTGCAAGCATCGGCGGCTATGTGCGCCAATATCAAATTAGGCTCGATCCAGCCAAGCTTCTGGCCTACAACATTCCGCTGTCGATGGTCATCGACCGCGTGAAAGCCAGCACAAGTGAAGTCGGCGGCCGCGTGCTCGATCTAAGCGGCGCACAATACATGATTCGCGGTCTCGGCTATCTGAAGTCGACCAGGGACCTAGAGTTGATAGCCGTGGGCAGCAAAGACGGTACGCCGGTCCTGCTGCGTGATCTCGGAAATGTGGGATTCGGCCCGGACATCCGCGAAGGCGTTGCCGAGTGGAATGGCCAAGGAGAGACGGTCGGAGGCATCGTCGTCATGCGGCAAGGCATGAACGCGCTAAGCGTCATTGAAGGCGTGAAACAAAAACTCCGCGAGATTGCGCCATCGCTTCCCGCCGGAGTGCAGGTCCTCGCCGGCTACGATCGTTCTGGCCTCATCAACGATTCCATCGCCACTCTGCAGCGCGATCTAACCGAAGAGGCAGTCATAGTCAGCCTCGTCATCATCATCTTTCTGTTTCATTTCCGCTCAGCCTTGATCGCTATTCTTGCGCTGCCAATCGCGGTTCTGGTTTCGTTCATCCCCATCTACTTCCTCGGTGTCACCTCGAACATCATGTCTCTCGGCGGCATCGCTCTCGCTGTCGGCGTCCTCGTCGACGCCGCAATTGTGATGGTGGAGAACGGCTACCGTCATCTCTCGGAACGTCAGACGTTGGACGATACCCCAGTCTCCGAACCCGAACGCCGAGAGATCCTCATCAACGCAGCAAAGCAGGTTGGACCCGCGCTGTTCTTCTCGCTGCTCATCATCGTCGTCTCTTTCCTGCCCGTCTTCCTTCTTGAAGCTCAAGAGGGCCGGATGTTTCGGCCTCTCGCCTGGACGAAGACTCTGGCAGTGGGCTCCTCCTCGATCATCGCAATCACGCTGGTCCCAGTGCTCATGGTGATGCTGATTCGAGGAAGGCTCAAGCCGGAAAGTGCGAATCCAATCTCCCGCGTCACCCAGGCGATCTATCTGCCAATCCTGCGCTTCTGCCTGAAATATCGAAAGCTGACAATCGCGACCAACTTGATCTTCCTGGTTGCGACGCTACCCGTCGCATTCAAACTCGGTAGCCAGTTCATGCCTCCACTCTTTGAAGGCTCCGCGCTCTATATGCCTACCTCGCTTCCCGGCATCGCGATTGAGCAGGCGAAATCGCTCTTGCAAAAGCAGGATGCAATTCTTCGCGCCATCCCCGAGGTCGAAAGCGTGTTCGGCACCGTAGGCCGATCCGACAGTGCGACCGACAACGCCCCGCTTGATATGTTCGACACGACCCTGATGCTCAAGCCTCGTGAACAATGGCGCCCCGGAATGACTTACACCAAGCTCATTCAGGAGATGGATGAAAAAGTGCAATTCCCCGGTCTTGCAAACACGTGGACGAGCCCGGTCGAGAACCGTCTCGACATGGAACTCACCGGCATTAAAACGCCTTTAGGACTCAAGGTGCAGGGGCTAAACGTGGACGGTATCGAGCAGCTTGCAGCGAAGATGCAAGCTGTCCTCTCAACGATGCCGGAAGTACGCTCGATCTTCGCGGAACACGTATCGCAGGGCTTCTACGTCAACGTGGAGGTGAACCGCGCTGAAGCCGCACGCTATGGCCTTAGTGTTGCCGACGTTCAAACCGCAGTCTCATCTGGCATCGGCGGCCAGAATATCGCGGAGAATATCGAAGGACGCGAACGGTATCCGATCAACGTGCGCTACTCACAGGACTTCCGCGACAGCGTAGATCGAATGCGAAGCGTCCTCATCGCCACCCCCACTGGCGCGCAGATTCCGCTCGGCCAAGTAGCAAAAGTGTCATTCTCCAACGGCCCAGCGATGATCCGGGATGAAGACGGCCAACTCACCGGGTACGTCTACATCGACTTGAAGAGCACAAACTATGGCGGCTTCGTTGACGCAGCCAATCGCAAGCTACGAAGCCAGATCGCTATCCCCGCGAGCTACGGCTACAAGTGGTCGGGAGAATACGAGTTTCAACTACGAGCAAAACAGCGACTCAAGCTCATCCTGCCCATCGTCTTCTTCATGATCTTCCTGCTGTTGTATATGGTCTTCCACTCTGTTGCCGAAGCGATCGTGCTGATCGTGCCCACCATCTATGCAATGACCGGCGGACTATTGCTGCAATGGTTCCTCGGCTATAACTTCAGCGTTGCCGTGTGGGTAGGCTACATCGCGCTCTTCGGTATCGCAGTCGAAACCGGCGTCGTCATGGTCGTCTATCTCCACGAATCCCTGGAACGGCGGATGCTGCAAGGTAACATCCACACCAACGCCGACATCGAGGAAGCCATCATTGAAGGCGCCGTCAAACGTCTTCGCCCAAAATTGATGACCGTCATTGCTGTCCTCGCAAGTCTGGCCCCGATCCTCTGGGAGTCAGGCATCGGCTCCGATGTGATGAAGCCGATCGCCGCACCAATCGTGGGTGGAATGATTACCTCAACCATCCATGTGCTAATCCTTGTACCCGTCTTCTTCGTCATGATGAAAGAGCGTGCATTACGCAAAGGAACACTTCATCCGCAATCCACAACTGGTCAAACCGCACTCGCACAGACCCAACCTCAACTGCTGTAATCTCAATCTCAAGGAGAAATTCATGCGATTCTACTCAATGGCTTTCGCAACTACCGCACTCATGCTGACAACATCACTCGCCATCGCCCAAGCCAACAAAACCCTAACCGGCACCGTGAGCGATGCCATGTGCGGCAAGAAGCACATGATGAAAGGGGAAAGTGCTGCGCAATGCACGCGAGAGTGTGTCAAGGAGGGATCCGACTACGCGCTGATAGTCGGCGACAAGGTTTACACGCTCAAAGGCGACAAGACTGCAATTGATAAATTCGCGGGCGCAAACGTCGTTGTTAAGGGCAAGGCAACCGGAACCGTGGTAACCGTAGATTCGATCAATGCCGCCAAGTAAATTACAAAAATGCCTTCCTTAAAAAAGCAGCTGATTCGCAAACTGGGACGGCAATTCGACCTGCCCGCGCTATTCAAGTGGTGGCGGTGGGCAGACTCGAACTGCCGACCTACGGGTTATGAGTCCGTCGCTCTAACCAGCTGAGCTACACCGCCGGGTGTAAAAAGGGGCTGCCAAGGCAGGAGTTGCGCCCGAGTCCGATCGCAGGACTCCAAAGCA
>JANYLK010000143.1 GCA_025357875.1 Granulicella sp. | reverse complement strand
AGGTTCGCCCCCACCGAAAAGTTCGTGCCCTCACCCGTGATGACGAATGCCTCAAAGTCCGCAACCTGCTGGCTCGCCGGCTTCAACGTCTGCGTAATCAGCGAGACGATATCGTCGCCCAGCGCATTCATCTTCGAGTGCAACTCAATCGCCGCAACTCCATTGCCAAGATCAATCACCGAAGCGCCAGCGTTCTTCCGCACCACCCCCCGGGCGGCCTTGATAGTCGCCAGGCTAGCCGTCCCCTCAGCTGCTTTGACCGGCTTGTACGCGCCGCTCACAGGATCGAAGAAAAGCCGCCCTGAAGGCACCGAAACATCGTCCTTGTACCACGTCTCGCCAGCATCCAGCAGACTCTCCACATTCGCTGCAACAGGCAGCCCCAGCGACCGCATCTTCTCCGTTGTCACCCTTACGCCAGCCGCGTCGAACATCTCGAACGGCCCCAGCTCCCAATTAAATCCGGTCTTCATCGCCGTATCGATCTCGACGACTGACTCTGCAATCGGATGGGGCGACGGTGCAAGCCGATTCGCCGCATAGGTGAACAGTTCCGTCAGCAGCGGCCAATAAAACGCAGCCGCCTTATCCTTCACAACATCGCCATGCAGTAGTTGCGGAATTCGCGCCGCAGTCTGCTCAACGTTCTTCACCATCTCCAGCGCAGGAAACTTCGGACGCGTACCGGGCTGATACTCCAGCGTCTTCCAGTCGAGCGCGAGCCGCACATCGCGCCCCTGTTCATCCTTTCCAGCCTTCTTATAGAACCCCTGCTGCGTCTTATCGCCAAGCCATTTCCGCGCCAGCATCTCCTCAACAAACGGTGGCAACCCAACATCCGCCCGCTCATCGCCGATCCGCTCCGCCTGCGCAGCGAAGTTGAAAGCCACGTGCGCCAACACATCCATACCAACCAGATCTCCCAGCCGAAACGTCCCTGTCTTTGGCCATCCAAGCGCCGCGCCAGTCAGCGTGTCCACCCCTTCAATCGTCAGGCCCTGCGTCATCATCAGCCGGATCGCATTCAGCATGGAAAACGTGCCAACCCGATTCGCAATAAAGTTGGGCGTATCGTTCGAGCGCACCACTGCCTTGCCCAACCGCTGATTGCAGAAGCGCGCAATTGCCTCAACATCAGCAAGGTCAGTCTCAGGCGTGGCGATAATTTCCAGCAGCCGCATATACCGCGGTGGATTAAAGAAATGTGTGCCAAACCAATGCCGCCGCAACTCCTCCGGCATCCCCTCCACAATGCTCGCCACGGGAAGCCCCGAAGTATTCGTTGTGACGATGCTGCCCGGCTTGCGTTGCTCCGCCACCTTCGCGAGCAGTGCGCGCTTAATCTCCAGGTTCTCCGCGACTGCCTCGATGATCCAGTCACAGTCGGAGACTAACCCCATGTCATCTTCAAAACTACCCGGCGTTATCAGCCTTGCCGAGTCAAGCGAGTAGAACGCTGCTGGCCTGGACTTTTTCAGGGCATCGATTGCGGTCAGTGCGATTCGTTTCCTGACCGCCTCACCTGCGTCGGCTTGCGTCCCCGGCGGCACCATGTCCAGCAACACCACCGCGACGCCAGCGTTGGAAATATGCGCGGCAATTCGCGACCCCATGGTTCCCGCGCCCAGCACCGCAACTTTGCGTATCTGCCTGATTGCCATTGCTCCCCGCAGCAAAAACCTTTGGACGCTGCAAGACTATGGAATGGCCTTCGTCACGTCAAATGGGTCCACATGAAATCACTACCGTGTGGACATAGATGTGAGCCCCCGCGACACCCGCCGATCCGTCCGGTATTGTTAAAGGTCTAGCTCTTTTAACGTTGTTGGAGGGTCATTCGTGAGAATTCGTCGTCTCGTCGCACTCGTCTTGGCGTTTGTAGTGATTTGGGGAGTAGCGGCGCGGGCGCAGGATCTCGCCAGCTTTGAGAAGCGAACCGCCGTGAAGGTGCTGCCAAATGGCCTTACTCTGATCGTCTGTGAGCGGCCCGAGGCGCCCGTATTCAGCTACTACACGCTGGTTGACGCAGGTTCGGCCGACGATCCGCAGGGCGCGAGCGGCCTCGCTCATATGTTCGAGCACATGGCCTTCAAGGGCACCGAGCAGATTGGCACCACCAACTATCCTGCCGAGAAGGTAGCGCTGGCCAAAGTCGAGATCGCTTATGCCGCCTACGACGCCGAATACCGCAAGCGCGTCGGCCAGGATCCCGCCAAGCTCGCCTCGCTAAAGAAGGCTTTCGACGATGCGCAGGCAGCGGCAGAGAAGTTCGTGGTCCCCAACCAGTTCGCTGAGATGGCCGAGCAGAACGGTGCGGTCGGACTCAACGCATCCACCGCCGAAGACTCCACCGAATTCTTCTGGAGCATGCCTTCCAATCGCCTCGAATTGTGGGCTTATATGGAGAGTGGGCGCCTTGGGCACCCAGTCGAGCGCGAGTTTTACAAGGAGCGTGACGTAGTTCAGGAGGAGCGCCGTATGCGCATCGACTCCAGTCCGGTCGGCGCGATGGTGGAGCAATTCCTCGCCACCGCGTATGTCGCCCATCCCTACGGCCGCTCGGGCGTGGGTTGGGAGAGTGAGATCAGCCAGGTCAACGCGACCGAGGCCGACGCCTTCCACAAGAAATATTACGTGCCGGCGAACATCGTGATCGCGGTGGTCGGCGACCTCAAGTCAGCCGAGGCGATGCCCATGCTGACCAAATATTTCGGCGCGATCCCGGCAGGCCCGAAGCCCGCGCCCATGACCACCATCGAACCTCCTCAATCTGCCGAGAAATCGGTTGTTATACGCGAGGCGACACAGCCCTTCTACATCGAGGGCTATCACAAGCCCGACTATCGCGACCCGGATAACGAGGTCTACGACGCCATCGCCGACATCATCTCGAACGGTCGCACCGCTCGCCTCTACAAAAGTCTGGTGCGCGATCAAAAGATCGCCGCTCAAGCCCAGGGTTTGGGCGGATTTCCCGGTCAGAAGTATCCCGGATTGTTCGCCTTCTACGCGGTCCCCGTCCCTGGACACACGCCCGACGAGATGCGTGATGCGATCCACAAAGAGATCGACAAGCTGAGAACCACGGACGTCACGGATGAGGAACTTCAAATGTTCAAGACGCGCGCTCGCGCGGGCCTGTTGCGCGGCCTTGGCGACAACGAAGGATTGGCTCAACAGTTTGCTGAGTATCAGACAAGGTATGGCGATTGGCGAGAACTTTTCCGTGAGTTGGATCGAATCGATAAAGTAAACAAGAGCGACCTCCGCCGCGTCGCCAATAAGGTGTTCATCGAAGGCAACCGAACCAGCGCGCGCATCGAGTTTCAGGCGCCCGCGCCACCGGCCGCGAAGAGTGCGGGAGGTGGCGAATGAATCCCTCGGCGATAAAAGCTCATAAGACCATGCAGGCAGCAAAAACTAGTCTAACGGATTCGATAAAGATGAAAATGTCACGCAAAGACTCAGGCAACAGTCTTCGACTCGCAGTCACATGCGCACTGCTGATTGCGTTGCATCCAGCGTTCGCACAAATCGCACCGCACGCCAACGCTTCGGCGAAGACTCCGGCGCAGTCGCAGCCATGGAAGAGCATCGCCATCCCGCCGCTGCATCCGTTTAAACCGGTCCAGCCGCGTCGTGTCGAACTCGCAAATGGCCTCGTTATCTTTCTGCAGGAAGACCACGAACTTCCATTTATTGATGGATCCATCTTGATTCGTGGAGGAAGCCGCGAAGTTCCAGCTGCCAAGACCGGCCTGATCTCAATGTACGGCCGTGCTTGGCGCACCAGCGGCACGCCCACCAAGAGCGGTGACGCGCTCGATATCGAACTTGCAGAGAAGGCGGCCGTAATCGAATCCGGGGGCGGCCTCGCCTCCACCTCGCTCAGTTGGTCGAGCTTCAAGCAGGACTTTGACAGTGTCTTTGGCGAGGCCGTCGATCTGCTCCTCCACCCCGCCTTCAAAGCCGATAAGCTTGCGCTCGCAAAGCGTAGCTTAGATACCGGAATTGCACGCCGCAACGATGACGCGGGAGGTATTGCTGGCCGCGAGTCCACCATTCTGGTCTATGGCAAGGACAGCCCATACGCGCGCGAGCCTGAGTATGCCACCATAGCTTCGGTGTCGCTTGAGGACCTGAAGGCGTGGCATAATCGCACCGTCGTCCCCAACGGTATTATCGTGGCGGTCGAAGGTGACTTCGACTCCTCCGCGATGGAAACGAAGCTCCGCAAGATCTTTGAGCCTCTCCCGCGCGGCACCGTCATCGAGTCGCCAAAGCTGGACTTTCCCGGGCCCAAGCCAGGCGTCTACTTCGTCGACAAGGAGGACGTGAATCAGTCGACCGTGGAGATCGTGGGGCTGGGCACCCTGCGCAGCAATCCCGACTACTACGCACTCAGCGTTATGAATGAAATCTTCTCTGGCGGCTTCGGCTCGCGCGTCTTCCAGTCGGTGCGGACCAAACTAGGCCTTGCCTATTCGGTCGGCGGCAGTTATGGATCGCAGTACGACCATCCTGGTGAATTTCACAGCGAGGCTGGGACCAAGAGCGTAAGCACCGTCGCCGCAGCACAGGCCATTCTGGACGAGATTAGCCGTTTGAAGACCAAACCGCCTACGCCCGATGAGATGCGCAAGGCCAAAGACCAGGTGCTGAACTCTTTCATCTTCAACTTCGACACACCGGAAAAGACGTTGAATGAGCAGGCCATGCTCGCGTTCTACAGTTATCCCCCCGACTTCCTGGACCGCTACAAGGATGGGATCGAACACGTCACCGCGGCGGATGTAACCCGTGTCGCCAATAAATATGTGGACGCGTCGAAGCTAGCCATCCTGATCGTAGGCAACAAGTCAGAGATCAAACCCGCGCTGTCAACACTTGGCGCGGTGACCGACCTCGACATCACCATCCCACCACCGCCAGCTACAAAAGCTAAGTAAGCCGAATTACAGCCAGTTAGTCCACCGCCGCTGGAGCCAACACGTTTCGCTATGAGAAGATTACGGGCATGGAAGCGACAGGTTTCGCAGTAGCAATCATGGCCGCGGGTAAGGGCACGCGGCTCAAGAGCAAGCGGCCCAAAGTGCTGCACGAAGTCGGCGGACAAGCCCTTCTGCTGCACGTCATCGCAGCAGCACGAACGCTCGTCTCAGCCGAAGAAATCTACTGCATCGTCGGTCATGAAGCTGAGCGCGTCCAGTCCGCCGTAGCCTTCACCAATGTTAACTTCGTGCCGCAGCAGGAACAGCGCGGGACCGGCCATGCCATGCAAACCCTCAAGGCCTGGTTTAACAACTCCAGCCGGCGACTTCCGCAGCACTTGCTCGTCCTCTCGGGCGACGTACCACTCATCCGGCCGGAAACCCTCTCTTCGCTCTGCGAGATGCATATCCGCGAACGTGCAGCGATGACAATACTTACCGCGATCCCTCCAGATCCCACCGGCTACGGACGCGTCCTGCGCAGTACGAGTGAGCCCATCGAAGTAGAGGCCATCGTTGAACAGAAGGCGCTCCAACCCGGACGCTATGAGCCTGAGATCAACTCCGGCATCTACTGTTTTGAAACCGAAGCACTGTTCAGCAACCTCGATAAACTCTCGACCGACAATGCTCACGGAGAGTTCTATCTCACCGACGTTGCCGCCATGCTGGTCGCCGAAGGTCGCCGAGTAGTCGCGCTCAAGGCAGACGGTGTCGACGAAGTCCTCGGTGCCAACACCATCGCCGAGATGATGCATCTCGACCAGGCCATGCGTGCCGATGTTGCTCGCCGCCTCATGGCCCAGGGCGTCACCATCTTCCGCCCAGACACCTGCGTCATCGACGCCGAAGTCACAATCGGCGCCGACACAGTTATCGAGCCGTACGTCCAAATCCTCGGCGCCACGCGAATCGGCAGCGACTGCCGCATCCGCTCTTTTTCGGTGATCCAGCAATCTGTCCTCGGCAATAGCGTAACTGTCCGTAACGGATGCATTCTTGACGGCGCAGACGTCGGCGATGGAGCCGTGCTCGGCCCCTACGCGCACCTGCGTCCGGAGAGCAACATCGGCCCGGCAGCCCACGTCGGCAACTTCTGCGAGACCAAAAAAGTGACGCTGGGCCGCGGCTCCAAGGCCAACCACCTCACCTATCTCGGTGACGCAGTCATCGGTGAAGGCGTCAACGTCGGCGCGGGTGTCATCACCTGCAACTACGACGGCGTACACAAGCACACTACCACCATCGGCGACGGCGCATTCGTCGGTTCAGACTCAACCCTGGTCGCGCCTATCAGCATCGGAGAAGGAGCGTACGTCGCTGCGGGCTCCTGCATCACTCATCCGGTTCCGCCTGGTGCACTGGCTCTGGCTCGCTCGCAGCAGGTCACCAAAGAGGGTTGGGCTGCCGCACGCAAAGCCGCCCGCGCCGCGAAGAGACCCTAGCCTCATTTGCCGCTCTGATGCAGTTCCCTCACTGGCCGATAGACACAAAAGGCTCGCGCTGTAGTCGCGACGTGTCGCCGCAATCGCGTTCGGATCGAATGCGAAGCGCATCAAAAACGATCACCGAAGCTCATGGTGGCGGAAAGCATCGTGCCATGGTCCAGGAAGAAACGCAGGCGCAGCAAGACACTTTTCCGTCAAGGGCAGATCACATTCTGGTGGTCGATGACGAGTCCGTCGTGCTAGGCATAGTCGTCGCGATGTTGGAGCGCAATGGATACGACGTTAGCGCGGCCGCAGACGCCGAACACGCTCTCCTTCACCTGCAGGACGATCCCGGCTGCGATCTTGTCCTCTCCGACGTGATCATGCCGGGTGTCGACGGCTTATCTCTCCTGGACATCATCTGCAGCAACTACCCTGGCGTTCCCGTGGTAATGCTCACCGGCGTGCAGGATATCCACGTCGCCACCAACGCCTTCCGCCGCGGCGCAATTGACTACCTGCTCAAGCCCTTTGACCGTACCCAACTCCTCTCAGTCGTCGCCCGTGCGCTCGAGCATGGCCAACTCCTGAAACAAAATGCCGCATACCACCAGAATCTTGAAGACATCATCTGCGCGCGCACCAGTCGCCTGCGTTCAACCATGCTGGACCTCGAACGCAGCTATGACTTCACGCTGGAGGCAATGGGTGACGCACTCGATCTCCGCGATACCGAGACCGAAGGCCATTCCCGCCGCGTCACCGCTTACACCATCGCCCTGGCACGCGAGGTAGGCCTCGATACCGAACGTCTTCGCACCATCGCCCGTGGCGCCTTTCTGCACGACATCGGCAAGATCGCCACACCGGATCGCATCCTGCTCAAGCCCGGCAAACTCGACCCCGACGAGATCGAAATCATGCGCGAGCACTGTACCCGCGGATACGAGATGGTGCGCAAAATCCCATTCCTCCGCGAAGCAGCGGAGATCGTCTACTCCCACCAGGAGACCTTCGACGGCAACGGATACCCACGTGGCCTCTGCGGCGAAGAGATCCCGCTCGGCGCGCGCATCTTCGCCATCGCCGACACGCTCGACGCAGTTACCTCCGACCGCCCCTACCGCAAGGGTCGAAGCTTCTCCGACGCCTGTGCCGAGATTGCACGCTGCAGCGGAACCCAGTTCGATCCCACCATCGTCAAGGTCTTCCTCTCCATGCCCAACGAGTTATGGAGCGATATGCGTCGTGAAGTCGAACGCGGATACTTTAACCCACTCGCACTCTCGTACAGCCAGCCTGTCGGCCTCAATGTGGCTTCGGACTAGTTGCGTCATAAGCACCAGCGGCTTACCATCAGCGTTTGCATTCACGTCCATAAGAGGTGTGCGCCGTGCCATCAAACAAACAAACGCTGACCGAACAGGAGATCCACGAACTACTTCGGGGAATGCCCGAATGGGGGCTGGAAGAAGGCAAGCTCGTCCGCTTCTATACTTTCGCCGACTTTGTTGAGGCGATGTCCTTCGTCAACCACGTCGCCCAGCTCGCAGAACAGGCCGGCCATCATCCCGACATCGACATCCGATACAACACCGTCAAGCTCGAACTCCTAACGCACGACGCAGGCGGCATCACCGAGCGCGACGCACAGATGGCGCACCAGCTTAACGCTTTACCGCCTTCGTCCCACCGCTGAACCAACCTGCGCCGCCGTTTACTTACTCCGTCAACCACTCCAATCCGATGGATCTCTCGTAGCGTGATATCCTAAAGCGGTAGAGTGTAGGACGCTCGACATTTTTTGGCTAACCCCGGCTATCTGGGTGCTTAGTGCCGATACAAGTTGCGTCACTGGCCTCCCGGCACGGACAATTTACCGTTCGTGCCGCCTTTTTTTGCTTCGCCAGCCCCTTATTGCAACACTCAGACGCTACTCACCCAGCCACCCTCTGCCCGCTACCACCCGAAAATTTCTTGCGCGGGCTGACGCAAATCCTGCATCCCATCTACAATCAACGATAAGCTACATACACCACACAGTCGCAAGGAGACACTACGATGACAAAGGCCGACTTGGTCGACAGAGTAACCGCTCTCGGAGACCTTACCCGACGCGACGGCGAAATCATCGTCGAAACCCTCTTTGAGTCCGTCATTGGGGCGCTCAAAGCTGGCGATAAAATTGAAATCCGTGGCTTTGGCAGCTTCCGTACCCGTCAGCGAAACTCCCGCATCGGCCGCAACCCCAAGACTGGCGAGCGCGTCGACGTCCCCGCCAAGCGCGTCCCGTTCTTCAAGCCCTCCAAGGAATTACGCGACTCGGTCAATCCCGGGGGCATCAAGAGCGTAGCGAAGCCCGTTGCAATCAATCCCGTCGATCCACACCACCCACCGGCCATGTAGGTAGCCGATGTCCTTTGTGCCGTTCGCACATGGAGACTCTATGACCCAGCTTCGACGAATCGCAGGCGCGATTTTCTCCATCGCCCTCACTATGTGCACTGGACCATCTACCGCACGCGCAGAAGTCATATCGGTGTACGGAACATTCTCTCCGCTCCGTGTTTCGAACGTACCCAATGGCAATACGACCACAGGCACGTACTGGGCCCAGGGAGTGGGCGGCGGTATAACCCTGACGCCATTTCACCTGGGACCAGTTTCACTGGGTCTCGACCTGCGCGGTTCGACGGCGCGACAGCGGCAGGGTGCGGACACCCTCCTCGCCGGAATCAAGCTAGGCGGAAAGTTGCCGCTGATTCCATTCAAGCCTTATGTGCAGGCCTCTGGTGGGTACCTGGGCGCTCGCCCCACCTTCCTAGGCGGGCCAGCGCCGATTGCAGGGACCAGTCCGAACGTGGGCTTCTGGGTGTACGAGTTCCTCGGTGGTGTGGATTTTGCCCTGCTTCCGCATCTCGATGTGCGTTTGATCGAGGTCGGAGGCGGTCAAGGGTACTATAAGAGTGGACTCGTTAGCGGCACACCGAGCATCTCCTTCGTAACCGTCAATACCGGCGTCGTAATCCATTTTTAGTCGGAATGCAGACGGACCCATCGGTCATTACGAATCCGACCGCGGTCTGCCATCATCTATCTAGGAGGACTTTCCCTCCATGCCGATCGCCATCGAGTTCTTTGTCGGCCACGCCTCCGCTATCCTCTTCTTCTGGGTGCTGATTGAGCAGTTAGGCGTCCCCGTGCCCAGCATCCCACTGCTGCTTACCGCTGGAACCCTTAGCGCCACTCACCGCGTCAGCTTTCCCTATTCCATTGTTGCCGTACTGGGCGCCTGCCTGGTCTCGGACTCCACCTGGTATATGCTAGGGCGCCGCTACGGCGGTCGCGTCATCGGCCTTCTATGTAGGCTTTCACTCGAAGCCTCCGCCTGCGTCGCCCGCACTGAAGGCTACTTCACCCGACGTGGCGCGGAGACGCTGATCTTCGCCAAGTTCGTCCCCGGTCTCTCCACCGTCTCGGCCCCAATCGCCGGCCAGACCGGCATGCCCTACGCGCGCTTCCTCCTCTACGACATCGCCGGAACGCTGCTCTGGGCCCTCTCCTTCCTGTTCGCGGGCCGCTTTTTCGGAGACGTCGCCAAGCGTAGCCAGGGCTTGTTCGCGTTCCTCAGCCACTTCGCAGCCGCCGTGTTCATTCTCATGGTGGTCGGCTTTTTCCTCTGGCGCGTCATCAAAAGTCGCCGCTTCCTGGCCAGCGTCCGTGAACTTCGTCTCAATCCCGAAGACCTCAAAGCCATGATGGATGAGGCTAACGTCGCAGGCACTCCGCAGCCCTACGTCGTCGATCTCCGCCACCCGCTGGATTACCTGCCCGACCCTCGAGTCCTGCCCGGAGCCGTCCGCATCGGTCCCTCCGAACTCGCACGCCATGCTGAACGCATCCCCCGCGATCGAGACATCATCCTTTACTGCACGTGCCCGTCGGAGGAGACTTCCACCAAGGTTGCCCTCCAACTGCACCGTCTCGGCATCAGCCGTGTACGCCCTCTCCGCGGAGGATTCGACGGATGGAAGCGGGCTGGCTACCCTCTCTTCGACTACGTTGAAGACGCCCCACTGCCATCCGCCACGCTAGTCAACAACGTAGTCTAAGAGCGGGCCAGATCAGGCCTACTTTGTATATAAGCCTCATTTGAGGAGATCGATGTCCAAGCCCGGCAACCATTCCTGACCTGGATCAGCAGCGGGTTTTAGACCGCGGTAAACCGCGCCAGCTGACAGGGCTGTAGCCGGGGCTCTTTCATCGTCGCGGCCGATCACCCCTTTGCAGCCGCTTCAGCCCTGCCACTAAAGCCGCCAACAATTGAGTTTTCTGGACTTACTCCCTTGTGCTCGCGCTGCTTAATCCCCCATCGAGAACACCACAGTAACCGTCGTCTTCACCTCGGTCGGCTCTCCACTCAGCAGGTACGGCCGATACCGCGCCGCCGAGACGGCATCGATCGCTGCCCGCTGCAACATCGCTGGCCCGCTGACGGTATGCAGGCTTTCAACCCTTCCTTCCTTTGAGATCACCGCCTCCAGCACCACCACTCCCTGCACCCGAGCCGCCACCGCGATCGCAGGATATATAGGCCGGATCGGCGCCATCAGCATTCCCTCGGACACGCCCTTCGACATCCGCACCGGCCTAATATCCTTCGCCCTCGCCACCACAACGCTCGGTGAGGTGCCGGTTCCCGCACCCAGCGTATTCAGCAGGTCAGACCCGCTGCCTCTCATCCACAAATTTGTATTGATCGCAGGCGCAGTCCCATCGTTCGCCTTGCTCGGGTGCGGCCATATTGACGGCCCAACTGCAACCGTCGTCGGCCCAGCCGCAGGAATGCTCAGAGGAGCCGAAGAACCCGTCGTGGCCGGCATCTCCACCGGCACCATTGGAGGCTTACGCAAAAACGACACCGCCACCGGAGTCGCAACCCCGGGCATACGCAATACCTCCGGCCTCAGCACCGGAATCGTGATCAGCAATGCCGCCACCGCACACTGAACTGTAAGCGAACCCAATGCAGTCCATCGCTGTGTTCCCGAACCCACCAACCCGCGCGACTCCACCAGCGTCTCCTCAAACATAAGGGCACCTCCAACTTCGGATAGGTGCGCATCTGCGAGGAATGCGTCCGTTACATCCTTAGACACCCGCTAGCCACCAATGTTCCCGCCTCGAAACCTCTTACCCGTATCATGGGTCATTCATGCAATCCGTCGCCCAGCCTTTTCCACATCGCGTGCTTTCGATCGACGTCCTCCGCGGCCTCACCATCGCCCTGATGATCCTCGTCAACGATCCCGGCGACTGGGGCCACACCTACAGCCAACTCGACCACGCAACATGGAACGGCTTCACCCTCACCGACTTTGTCTTCCCCAACTTCCTCTTCCTCGTCGGCGCATCGATCGTCTTCTCACTCCAATCCCGCGTCACGCGCGGCGACACCAAACGCAGCCTCGCCATCCACATGGTCCGCCGCGCGACAACGCTTTTCGCCATCAAAATGTTCCTCTCCGCCTTTCCGCACTTCCACCTAACCCACCTGCGCCTCTACGGAGTCCTCACCCGCATCGCGCTCTGCTACCTCGCCGCCGGCCTCCTCTGTTTGGGTGTCTGGAATACCCGCCGTCGTGTTCCCAAATTACTTGGTATCACAGCAGCCCTGCTGATCGGCTACTGGATCCTAATGCGCTATTTACCGGTCCCAGGTCTTGGCGGACCGACCCATGACTTTCCCATCCTTGACCCCGACCGAAATCTTGCCGCCTGGATCGACCGCGCAGTTAATGCCTTCACCCAGCGATGGCTGCACACAGGCTCCCTCTACAACCACACCCAAGACCCCGAAGGCCTCCTCAGCACCCTCCCCGCAATCGCCACCACCCTCATCGGCTGCGTCACGGGAATCTGGGTGCGCCGCGTGACGCAAGCGTCACCCACCGTTCGTCTTTCTGTCCTGGCGGTGGAGGATTGTCCTTCTGAGCGCAGCGAAGAATCTCCGCATTCGCTCCCCGGCGCCTCAGTGTCCCCGACCAATTGCCTCGCCGGTCTTACCCTGTCCGGCTTTCTCTCCCTCGCTCTCGGTCTCCTCTGGGCCCTTTGGTTCCCCATCAACAAGAACCTCTGGACCAGCTCCTACGTCCTCTTCGCCGCCGGCCTCTCCCTCCTCCTGCTTGCCCTCTGCTACTGGCTCATCGACATTCGCCACCTGAATGAGAATCCCACAGGCAAATGGCTCCTCCGTCCCTGGCTCATCTTCGGCTCCAACGCCATCACCGCCTTCGTTGTCTCCAACTTCCTCGTGGAACTCATGCTCTGGATCAAGGCCCCAGCCGGCGCACTCGTCAACCCCGCTGACCCGGCGCAGAGGATCACCACGTGGCTCTGGACCTACCGCCACCTCTTCGCCCGCCACAACTCCACCGAGATCACCTCGCTCGCCTTCGCCGTCGCCTTCACCACCCTCTGCTTCCTCCCAAACTGGCTCTTGTGGCGACGAAAAATTTTCTTGAAAATTTAGTTTTGTGAAAATATTGAATAATATCGCTTGTCAACTCCCAAACTTCCTTATCTCGTTCAATCGAAAAGGAATAGACTCCGCGCGATACCGTGGCAACAAGCGTAAAATATTGGTAGGGAAGGTCGCCCAGATCGACCTCGGACGGGTCAAAGCCTGGGGGGAAAAATGGCTTTTTATTAAGCGATTCAGAATAAGTCACTTGTTTTAATTACCTTGGAGTTATCTCTTTTGTTTTGAGAATCTTAATACTAGTAGAGGGGGGGTACCCCAGCACATACAGGAGGTGACTGTGCCGTACACGGACCTACGCGACTGGATCAAGCAACTCGATAAGGCAGGCGAACTCCGCCGCATCCGCGAGGCCGTCAGCCCTTACCTCGAGATGTCGGAAATCGCCGACCGTACCGCCAAATTAGGGAAAGGTACCTCAGCTGCTGGTGGCCCAGCTCTTCTCTTCGAGAACGTCACAGGCTTTACGGGCGCCAAAGTCCTGATGAACCAATTTGGCTCCGAACGCCGCATGAAACTCGCCCTCGAAGCCGATTCGCTCGATGCAATCGCCGAAAGAATCCGCACCTTGATCCACCCCGAGTCGCCCACCAGCCTCCTCGACAAGCTCAAGCTCCTTCCAAAACTCGCCGAGATCGGCAGCTTCTTCCCCAAAGTCATCTCCGCCAGAGACGCCGCCTGCAAGCAAATCATCCACCGCGCGGTCGCCGACGGAGGGCAGGGAATTGACCTGCTCAAACTGCCCGTCCTCACCACTTGGCCGCAGGATGGAGGCCCGTTCATCACACTGCCCTGCGTCGTCACCCGCGATCCCAAATCCGGCAAGCGCAACGTAGGCATGTACCGCATGCAGGTCTACGACGGCCAGACCACCGGCATGCATTGGCAACGCCAGAAGGTAGCCGCCGAACACCTCCGCGACCGCCTGCGAATGGCCACAGATCAGGCCACAAATCTGGGTGCCCCATTCGTGACAGCTTCACCGTCACGAGTGGGGAGTTCACCGTCACGAGTGGGGAATTCACCTTCATGGGTGGGGAATGAGTCCGCCCGAGTAGACATCATGGCCCAGACCTCCGGCGGAATCTCCCCGGCGACCAACGCCGCCTCGATCCCCGCCACCACCCTCACAAAGGTCCGCGAAGGTCGCATGGAGGTAGCCGTGGCTATCGGCACCGATCCCGCCACAACCTTCTCAGCCATAGTCCCAGCCCCACCTGAGGTCGAGGAATACCTCATCGCCGGCTTTCTCCGCGGTAAGCCCGTCGAACTGGTCAAGTGCGAAACGGTCGACCTCGAAGTTCCCGCCCATGCCGAATACATCCTCGAAGGCTACGTCAACCTCGGCGAACTCCGCACCGAAGGCCCCTTCGGCGACCACACCGGCTTTTACACCATGGAGGACCAATACCCCGTCTTCCACATCACCTGCATCACCCACCGCAAGGACCCCATCTACGCCGCTACGGTAGTCGGCAAGCCGCCGATGGAGGACGCCTGGATGGGCAAAGCCGTCGAGCGCATCTTCTTGCCTCTCATGCAGCTCACCTTGCCCGAGATTGTCGACGTCTGCCTCCCGCCCGAGGCCGTCTTCCACAACCTGATGATCGTCTCGATCCGCAAGTCCTATGCTGGCCACGCGCGCAAGATCATGAACGGCATCTGGTCGATGGGCCAGGCCATGTTCACCAAGTGCGTCGTCGTTGTCGATGAAGATTGCGACGTGCAGGACCTCGCCGAAGTCACTCTCCGCGTGGCCAACAACATTGACCCTGAGCGCGACATTCAGTTCACGCTAGGCCCGGTCGACTCGCTCGATCACGCCAGCCGCTTGCCCAACTTCGGCAGCAAGATGGGCATCGACGCCACCCGCAAATGGCCCGCCGAAGGCTTCACCCGGCCCTGGCCCCCGATGCTGAAACAAGACCCCGCCGTCACGGCCAAAGTCGACGCCCTCTGGAAGAAATTAGGCATCGAAGGACCGTCTTACGCCTTCATCACGCCATACGACGAGATTAGGTAAAACGTGACTTTGCCCTCGGTGTTGCGCTTGTGCGGCGTTCCGCGTGGAATCACAAGCATGTCGCCCTTGCCCAGCAGCATTGACTTACTTCCTTCCGATGCAGGCGCAAGCCACTCGCCCGGCTTCGTGTTGCGTCCATTCTTCGGCGTTCCACCAACCTCGTACAGAGTCGATCCGTCGATGATCTGCACTACGTGGTCGCGCCCTTCATGCCACTCGAACTCCTTCGCGCTGGCATGAGCCTCAGTCGTCATCACAACCGCGCACGGAAATCCAGCAGCCTGCATGACCAGGTTATTGTTTCCCGGCTTTTCGTGGAGCGCCTTCGCATCCGCCTCGAGTTCCTTGCCGGCGAGCAACTTGAACGGCACAGCGGCAGCGGCGATATCGCCGCCCTGCGCAGCGGCCATCAGCGTTTCAGTAAGCGTAAATCCAACGGCGGCGGCAACCGGAGCCGTGCGGAGAAAGGTGCGGCGAGAAGTGTTCTTAGCCATGCGTGAAAGTGAATCACATCCCGACCTGCTCTGCCAAGCGCGGGCCGAGTGCCTCGCAGCCAAACGCCTTCGCGTCGTATACTTGAAGCATGTCCATCGTTAAAAATGCGGCCGCGATTGCCAAGGGTATGAGCGTCACCTTCGGGCAAATGTTCCAGCCTACTGAGGTAGAAAACTACCCTGACGGCAAAGGTCCCTTGCGCGGCGCGCAATTGCAGGAGCGCTACCGTGGAAAGCACCAGCTTCAGCGCGACGAGAACGGTCTGGAAAAATGTGTCGCCTGTTTTCTCTGCGCCGCCGCCTGCCCATCAAACTGCATTTATATTGAGGCCGCGGAGAACACCGAGGAAAAACGTATCTCCTCCGCCGAGCGTTACGCCAAGGTCTACAACATTGACTACAACCGCTGCATCTTCTGTGGCTATTGCGTAGAAGCCTGCCCGACCGACGCGATCACTCATGGCCACGGATTTGAGCTCGCCAGCTTAAATGCAACAACGCTGGTCATGCGCAAGGAAGACCTGCTCGTCGCTATGCCGACCATGCCCGACGCCATCTCGTCGGAAAAAGACGAAGCTGGCGTACTCGCCTAGCGAGCAAATCTCAGGAAAAGCACCGCGGATCGACACGGATATTGCAGGCATCGCCACGCGCAAGGCCATCGGGGAGATATGACGAAAATTCACACAATTCATCCTCTTGAAAAAATACTTGAGAACCGCATCGCCATCATCGACGGAGCGATGGGCACGACCATTCGCACCTACGGAATGACCGAAGCGGATATTCGTGGAGAGCGCTTCAAGAACTCCACCAAGGACATGCTCAACAACGGCGACATCTTCTCGCTCACGCAGCCGAAGATGATCTGCGACATCCACCGCCGCTTTCTCGAAGCTGGGGCGGACATCATTGAGACGAATACGTTTGGCGCGACCAGCATTACTCAGAGCGAGTTCTTTGTGGATGATCCACGCGAGCACGGCGGCCGCAAGGATCCCGAGTTCTATCAGAAGATCATCGACGATAAGTCCCTCAGCGATCTCGCATGGAATATCAATGAGCAGTCGGCGCAGCAGTGCCGCGAGTGGGCCGATCGCGTCGGTAATGCTACGGGACGTCAGCGCTTTGTAGCGGGTGCAATCGGGCCACTGACCGTCTCTCTCTCGAACTCGCCCGACGCGGATGACGCAGGATTTCGTGTGGTCACGTTCGACCAAGTAAAGACCGCATACAAGCAGCAAGTTCGCGCACTCATCGCAGGCGGCTCAGACCTTCTTCTGGTCGAAACCATCTTCGACTCGCTCAACGCGAAGGCCGCGCTCGTCGCGATCCGCGAAGTGTTCGATGAAGATGGCCTGGCCACGAATAACAAGGAACTGCCGGTGATGATCTCCGCAGCCGTCGGCCGTGGTGGCGAAACGTTGATCTCCGCGCAGACC
This sequence comes from Granulicella sp., assembly GCA_025357875.1. GTDB lineage: Bacteria > Acidobacteriota > Terriglobia > Terriglobales > Acidobacteriaceae > Edaphobacter. The sequence goes on along the minus strand of JANYLK010000143.1, from coordinate 1,289 downwards.
ACCGAGGCATTTTGGAACGCAGTGAAGCACGTGAAGCCACTCTCGGTCGGCCTCAACTGCTCCCTCGGACCGGACCTGATGTACCCCTTCCTCTCGGAGCTTTCAGAGAAGGCAAACGTCGCGATCTCCTGCTATCCAAATGCAGGCCTGCCAAATCCATTATCTGAAACCGGCTTCGATCTGGGTCCAGCCGACATGGCCCGTTCGCTCGGTGGCTTCGCTCAGGGGGGACTCATCAATATCGCCGGAGGCTGCTGCGGCAACACGCCCGAGCACATTGCGGCGATCGCCAAGGCGCTCGAAGGGGTCTCCCCACGAAGACTGCAGCACGATGAGGTCGCAGCGTGAGCGCGGTCAATAAAGTAAAGCCTCTCCGCCTGTCTGGATCGCAACCATTCACCCAGCAACCCGGCGTCTACATCATGATCGGCGAGCGAACCAACGTCGCCGGCTCGCCGAAATTTGCCAAGCTGGTGAAGGAAGGCAAGTACGAGGAAGCCGTCAGCGTTGCGCGCCAGCAGGTCGAGAACGGCGCCAACGTTATCGACATTTGCATGGACGAAGGCATGATCGACGGCGTCGAAGCGATGACGCGCTACCTGCAATTGCTGGGCAGCGAGCCTGAGGTTGCGAAGGTTCCGTTCATGGTCGACTCCTCAAAGTGGGAGGTCATCGAGGCCGGCCTGAAGTGCATTCAAGGCAAGGGCATCGTCAACTCGATCTCGCTGAAAGAAGGCGAAGAGAAGTTTCGCGAGAACGCCGCCAAGGTGCTGAAGTACGGCGCGGCGGTTGTCGTAATGGCCTTCGACGAGCATGGCCAAGCCGCAACATACGAAGAGAAGATTCGCATCTGCGCGCGCGCCTATCGCATACTCGTCGACGAGGTTGGCATCGCTCCCGAAGACATCATCTTCGATCCGAACATCCTCACCGTCGCCACCGGCATGGAGGAGCACAACAACTACGCGGTGGACTTCATCAACGCGACACGCTGGATTAAGGCCAACCTGCCGCACGCGAAGGTCTCGGGCGGAGTCTCGAATATCTCGTTCAGCTTCCGCGGCAACAACAAGGTTCGCGAGGCGATGCATTCTGCGTTTCTCTACCACGCGATAGCTGCCGGTATGGACATGGGCATCGTGAACGCTGGGATGCTTGAAGTCTACGAAGAGATCGAGCCTGAACTAAAGGTGCTGGTTGAGGATGTGTTACTCAATCGCCGCCCCGATGCGACGGAGCGGCTGGTAGACCACGGCGAAAAGCTGAAGGGCGTCGACACTGTTGTCAGT
>JANYLK010000124.1 GCA_025357875.1 Granulicella sp. | reverse complement strand
GTGATTGCTCTCAAAGAAGGCGCAAAAGATTTTGTGAAGCGTCAGTACAAAATCATGGCGGCAATCCTGGGCCTTCTGCTCCCCACATTCGCTTACGCCCAGCCCGAACACGCGGCCGGAGGCGAAGGCAACCTGGTACTGCCAGATCTGTCGACCGTGCAATTTTTCGGCATGAACGGACACGCCCTCCTGATGATCGGACTGCTCTTCTGCGCCGGAGGCCTATTGTTCGGCCTGTCGATCTATGTGCAGTTGAAGAACATGCCGGTTCATCGCACCATGCTCGAAATTTCGGAACTGATCTATGAAACCTGCAAAACGTATTTGGTGACGCAGGGCAAGTTCATTATGCTGCTCTGGGTTTTCATCGCGGTGATTATCTCGCTTTACTTCGGCTGGCTGGCCCCAGTACCGAACCATCCGATCGCGGTTACCTTGCCGATCATCCTGTTGTTTTCGCTCGTCGGCATCGCTGGCAGCTACGGTGTTGCCTGGTTCGGAATTCGCGTCAATACATTTGCCAACTCGCGAACGGCATTCGCGAGCTTGCCCGGCAAACCGTACGCAATCTCCGAGATTCCGCTGAAGGCCGGCATGAGCGTCGGCATGATGCTCATCTCGGTCGAACTGCTCATCATGCTGTTCATTCTTCTTTTCATCCCGCGTGAATATGCCGGCCCATGCTTCATCGGCTTCGCAATTGGCGAATCACTGGGTGCCGCGGCCCTGCGTATTGCCGGAGGAATCTTCACTAAGATCGCCGACATTGGCGCCGATTTAATGAAGATCGTTTTCAAGATCAAGGAAGATGACGCGCGCAACCCAGGCGTCATCGCAGACTGCACGGGTGACAACGCCGGCGACTCAGTCGGCCCCAGCGCCGACGGCTTCGAAACCTACGGCGTCACAGGCGTCGCCCTCATCACATTCATCCTGCTTGCCGTCAAAGAGCCCTCGACCCAGGCGCAACTGCTGGTATGGATCTTCGTCATGCGCGTGGCCATGCTGCTCTCCAGCGCAGGTGCGTACTTCCTCAATACCGCAATCGCTCGCGCGAAGTACGCGAAAGCCGACGAAATGGACTTTGAGGCGCCCTTGACCTCGCTGGTATGGATGACGTCAATCACGTCCATCATCCTGACCTTCATCGTCTCGTACCTTATGATCCCCACTCTCGGCGACGGGACGCTCTGGTGGAAGCTGGCTTCCATCATCTCGTGCGGAACCCTGGCAGGCGCGGTGATACCCGAATTGGTCAAGGTCTTTACTTCAACCAAATCGACGCACGTGAAAGAAATCGTAAAGTCCTCGCAGGAAGGCGGAGCTGCCCTGGGAATATTGTCCGGATTCGTTGCCGGCAATTTTTCCGCCTACTGGCTGGGACTTAGCATGGTATCGCTCATGTCGCTGGGCTACTACTTCAGCACCGGCACGTCCATGGCGGACCAGATGCTGGCTCCAGCCGTATTCGCGTTCGGCCTCGTTGCGTTCGGCTTTCTTGGCATGGGCCCAGTCACGATTGCCGTGGATTCCTACGGGCCGGTCACCGACAATGCTCAATCGGTCTACGAGTTGTCGCTGATCGAAGATGTTCCCGGTATCGAAGCTGAGTTGAAGAAAGATTTCAATATCGACGCCAAGTTCGAAAAAGCAAAATACCTGTTGGAAGCCAATGATGGAGCTGGCAATACGTTCAAGGCAACGGCAAAGCCGGTGCTGATCGGCACCGCCGTCGTAGGAGCAACCACGATGACTTTCTCGATCATCATGGCCCTGACCGGCGGTCTGACCCACGATGTAGACAAGCTTTCTCTGCTGCACGCACCGTTCATGCTCGGGCTGATCTGCGGTGGGGCAATGATCTACTGGTTCACAGGCGCTTCCATTCAGGCGGTATCCACCGGCGCGTACCGAGCGGTCGCGTTCATCAAGGCAAACATCAACCTCGAAAATGTGGAGAGGGCATCGGTCAGTGACAGCAAGAAGGTAGTTGAAATCTGCACGAAGTTCGCGCAGAAGGGGATGTTCAACATCTTTCTCGCGGTCTTCTTCGCTACACTCGCATTCGCGTTCACGGAGCCATTCTTATTCGTCGGCTATCTGTTCTCGCTTGCGATCTTTGGCCTGTACCAGGCGATTTTCATGGCGAATGCCGGCGGCGCATGGGACAACGCAAAGAAGATCGTCGAGATCGAGCTGAATCAGAAAGGGACACCCTTGCACGATGCAATGGTGATCGGAGACATCGTCGGCGATCCGTTCAAAGACACCTCTTCGGTGGCCTTGAACCCGATTATCAAGTTCGCGACCTTGTTCGGATTACTTGCTGTTGAGCTTGCAGTGACGCTCAGTTCGAGCAACCCGCTGCTTACTCACGTGCTGGCGGTCGCCTTCTTCTTGGTGTCGGTGTTCTTCGTGCACAAATCGTTCTATGGAATGAAGATTGACACCACGGAAAACGCCTGATGGCTCTCTTGCAGATCAAAGAACCCTCGTTCCTCTAACACAACAATCTTGGCTATCCTCGGTCTGGCGGGGATAGTCTGGGCCATCACCTCCAGGTAGCCCGGGGCATCCCCTCGAGTCTGCCGGGAGGTGATTTATTTTAGAAGTACTTCTAGGCTAGAACCTGTCAAGGCATCAGGAGGGATTCATGGCAGGAATCAAGGCGCACACCGAGTACATGACGCTGACCACAAAGAAGCGTTACGAGATGGTGCATCTGACGCCACAAGTCGAAGCCATCGTCCAGCGCAGCGGCGTCACCGACGGCCTCTGCTTCGTCTCGCCAATGCACATCACTGCGGCGATCTATGTGAACGACAACGAAAACGGCCTGATTGAGGACATCTCCACATGGCTGGAAAAGCTCGCACCCGCGTGGCCCGCGTATAAGCATCACAGGACCGGCGAGGACAATGGGGACGCCCACCTGAAAGCTCTGCTTCTGCACCATGAGACAACCCTTCCCGTAACTAATGGCCGACTTGATCTCGGCACTTGGCAACGCATCTTTTACGCCGAATTCGATGGCCAGAGGGCAAAGCGAATCATCGTGAAGGTGCTGGGCGTAGCAGCTTGACAAGGAGCGCCTAAAAGTTTCAGAAGATGAACATTCCTTAACCCACCTGAATGCGCCCAAGCGGTAGCATTAGAACGACGGTGAGTGAACGCGATGCCGAAATCATCGCATAGCACCCGCAAACTTGCTTGCCAACCTGCAGGCCAGTCATTACGCAGCGCGACAATCATAGGGGATGGAATGGCCACCAGCACGCAGCACCACACACCCGGCGTAAGCGCAGACGCCGACCAGCGCGAGACCGTATTCGACATCTTCCGCCGCTGGGGATACCTGCAAGCCACGCTCGATCCGCTTGGCCAGTACCTGCCGCCCGAGCCGTTCCCGACGCCCGCGCCCGAATGCGACTTCGCGACCGAGGCGCGTGCCTTCTACTGCGGCAGCATCGGTGTCGAATTCATGCACATCGCCGACACCGTTCAGCGCCAGTGGCTGCAACAGCAGATAGAGCATACACCGCCAGCGTCGGACCGGGCCCACATCCTCACTGGCCTCGTCCGCGCGGATATCTTTGAGCAGATTATCCAGTCGCGCTACCTCGGCACCAAGCGCTTTTCGCTGGAAGGGCTCACCGTGTTGATTCCCTTCCTCGACCGGACCCTCGCGACAAGCTCAACGCTCGGCGTCAACACTGCGATCCTGGCGATGAGCCATCGCGGGCGCCTGAACGTGATGACCAATACGATCGGACGCTCACCCTCCGAAATCTTCGCGCGCTTTGAAGATGTCGATCCGCGCAGCGTGCTCGGCGGAGGAGACGTGAAATACCACATGGGCGCAACCGGCGAGTACCGCTCCCCCGGCGGCAGCGTCATCGGCCTGCATCTTGTGTCGAACCCCAGCCATCTCGAAGCTGTCGATCCGGTCGCCCTGGGTCGCTCGCGCGCCAAGCAGGTTCGCATAGCCCTCAATAGCGATGATCAGCAGGGCCGCGACCAGGTGCTGCCAATTTGCATGCACGGCGACGCAGCATTCGCAGGCCAGGGCATCCTCGCAGAATGTCTTGTGCTCGGCGCGCTGCACGGCTACAAAGTTGGTGGAACAGTCCACGTCATCGTAAATAATCTGCTCGGCTTCACGGCCACGCCGGAGGAGTCCAACTCCTCGCGGTTCGCGTCGGACGTGGCCAAGCGCCTGCCTATTCCCATCCTTCACGTCAACGCCGAGGACGCCGACGCTGTGATCCGCGTCGCGACCATCGCTGCCGAGTACCGCCACCGCTTTCACTCCGACGTGGTGGTCGACCTCATCGGCTATCGCCGTCACGGCCACAGCGAAGTTGACGACCCCACCGTCACTCAGCCCCGCCGCTACGCCGCCATCAAGGACCATCCGCCGCTCTACAAGCTCTACGCACAACGCATCGGCGTCGATCCCCAAGCCGAGGTGAAGCGTGTGCAGGATGAGTTTCTCGAAGGCCAGAAGCAGGCCAGTCGCGCGCGCCAGAAGACAAAGCTCGCCACCCTACCCATGTACTGGAGCAACTATCGTGGTGGCCATCTCCTCCCCGAAGACGACATCGCTACCGGCCTTCCCGTCGATCGAATCGCTGAATTTGCACGCCTCACCACGGCGGTACCGCAAGACTTTCACATCCATCCCAAGGTGAAGAAGCTCTTTGAGCAGCGCCTCGAAATGGCTGCCGGCACACGCGCCTTCGACTATGGAATGGCCGAGCTCACCGCCTTCGCCTCGCTGGTCAGCGCAGGCATGCCGGTGCGCCTCAGCGGACAGGACTCGCAGCGCGGCACCTTCAACCAACGCCATTCCATCGTCATCGACATCGAAACCGAGCAGAAGTATCTTCCTCTCGCGCACGTCAGCGAAACGCAAGGGCGATTCGAAGTCTACAACTCCATGCTGTCCGAAGCTGCGGTGATGGGCTTCGAATACGGCTACTCGCGCGATTATCCTGAGACGCTCGTGCTGTGGGAGGCCCAGTTCGGTGACTTCGCCAACGGTGCGCAGATCATCA
>JANYLK010000094.1 GCA_025357875.1 Granulicella sp. | reverse complement strand
CGGCATCCGCGAATAGACTCGAGTCGAACGAAACGTTCCATGCATTGGCTCAGTGTCGCTTGTGCCTTCGACGTTAGCCAGGGACGTGACGATTGCAGTACTACCAATCAGCTTCACCTTTACATCCTGAAACTCCATCTTTGTCAGGATCATGGTCCGCTTTCGCATGCGGTCTAATTGCTGTAGTTTGGTCACTACCTGACCGGTCATAGTGATACCCACGTAGTCGTCGGAGAGCAGTTTATCTATCGCCTCGACGTCCCCATTCAACTGCGCCACCCGCCAAACATCTTCCAGCTTCTCCACCTGACGCTTGTATTCGTCCTTACGCCGCGGATGGGGACCTTTCGCCTGCAAAGGAATCGACAAGGCCGTAACTGCTGCAATGGCCAGAAGGCCTGCGCAGAACCTTAACCCGCGAGACTTGCGAATGTAATGCACCATACGACGTACCGGATAGTAGTCTGCTTTGCCGTGCGGAGTCAAAATAAATAAAGTAACGCGCGCCTCGATTACTCCTGCACAATCGCGCGGGTTGCGAGGCTGGGCTACGTATGCCGACATGCGATTGGCTGATGACAGGTTGTCACGTGGTGGTGAGACTACATCAATCGACGACGTTTAGATTCTCAATCTCACGTGATCGCATGATCTGATAAAGCCCGGTGGCGTACTGCTGGAAGTGGGGCGAGCCGCGATGATGTTCCAGTGCCGCCTCGTCCTTGTATTGCTCGTAGATAAGCACCGTCGCCGGCTCGGCTTCAACGAAGTGGGCGATGTAGTTGATGCAGCCGGACTCCTGGCGCGACGCCGGGCCGAGATGCCGCAAGATCTCTGCGACCGCATCGCGATCAGCCTTGTTGAACTCCATGCGCACTGTAAAGCTGATCATCAGGCTTTCAGTGCCTCTGCAAATTCCGGCAGAGTCATCGTCTGGTCGCGCTCCGGCCCAGTCGAAACCATGCCTATTTTCGCGCCAGATTCGCGCTCGAGGAAGTGAAGATAGTCCTGCGCCAACTTGGGTAGCTTGTCGAACTCCGTGATGCCTTCGGTCGACGCATTCCAGCCCTTGAGCGTGGTGTAAACGGGATGGATCGACTCAAAGCCTCGCATGTCCGCCGGGATCGTGTCGGTCAGCTTGCCGTTGATTTTGTAGCCGATGCAGACGGGAATCTCCGCGCACTCATCCAGCACGTCCATCTTGGTCACGACGAGCCACTCGGTCCCGTTGATCATGTTGGAGTAGCGCAGCAGTGGCAGGTCGAGCCATCCGCAGCGTCTTGGCCTGCCGGTCACGGCGCCGTATTCCTGCCCGCGTGCCCGCAGCAGCGTGGCCGAGTCGTCGTGAATCTCTGTCGGAAATGGACCTTCGCCGACCCGAGTTACGTAGGCCTTTGTCACCGCGATGACCGTGCCGATCGAAGTCGGACCAACGCCCGTGCCCGTAACCGCGCCGCCCGAAGTCGACGACGAGGACGTCACAAACGGATATGTCCCGTGGTCGATATCCAGCAGCGCTCCCTGCGCGCCCTCGAACATCACCTTCTCGCCCGCGCGGATCGCCTCGTTAAGCAGAACGGCCGTGTCGGTTACGAACGGCGCAACCTGCTCTGCCGCGCGCGCATACTCCTCATAGATGGCCTTCGGGTCCAGTGGCTCGGTCCCAAACAGTGCTTGCGCAATGGTGTTCTTCTCGTAGCAGGCATTGTTGATATGCGTCCGTAAGAGCGCCGGGTTCAGAAGATCCACCACACGCAATCCGCTGCGATGCATCTTATCTTCGTAGGCCGGCCCGATGCCGCGGCTGGTCGTGCCGATCTTCGTGCGCCCGGGTGCGTTTTCCGCCGCGAGCTCGATCATGCGGTGATATGGCAGAATCACCTGCGCGCGGTTGGACACAAAAAGCTGGCCATCAATCTTCAATCCGGCGTCCTTAAGCTTCTTCACTTCGCTCAGGAAGGCCATCGGGTCGAGCACCACGCCGTTGCCTATTACACCTTTGCATTCGGGTCGAAGCACGCCGCAGGGAATCAACTGCAGCACAAACTTCTTGCCCGCAATGATGACGGTGTGGCCGGCGTTGTGGCCACCGGCATAGCGCGCTACCACGGAGAACTTCTCCGACAGCACGTCGACGATCTTGCCCTTGCCCTCATCGCCCCACTGCGCGCCGAGGATCACTGCTGATTTACGTTGATTCACGAGAAGATTTGCTCCGGAAGGGTAGGTCCGCACGCAGGTTCAATGCCCGGGCGCCCATGGCCAATTCTATACTGGCTGCTTGACCCGCTGTGTCCTTACTTTGCCCACGCCAGTCCGTCCGCTTTGTTCCCGGCGACGATCAGCTTCGCCACCTTCCACGTTGCCAGATCAATCTCCGCAACTTTGCCGTCTATCGGACATGACACGTAGGCCACTTTGCCGTCCGGACGCATCAGAATCTCGCCCGAGCCTGCGGGCACATCGATCATCCGAGTCACCTTCATTGTGCCGATGTCGATCACGGCTACCTGCTTTGCCGGGCCCATCTGGACCAGTAACCAACGCCCATCGAGCGTCATCGCCGAGCCATATCCCACGGCCGGCAGCGGAATCCACGCCTTCACGGTGTTCGTCGCCGTATCGATCACCGCCATCTGTGGCTTGGTCTGGTCGGCCGTAAATATTGTCTTGCCATCGTGCGACATCAAGATCCGCTGGGTCATCCCAGAGACTGGAATCACAGCAAGTGTCTTCCGTGCGGCCATATCCAGCACCGAGACCGTTCCCGGCCCGACGTTCGCGGTATACCCGCGCTTGCCGTCGTGAGAGACCACCAGCATATGAGACTGCTCTTGCCCCGTGGGAATCTTGCCCACAATTTTCAGAGTCTTCGGATCGATGACGGTTACGGCCTTGTCGAGTTCGGTCGTGACGTACAGCATGCCGCTGACAGGCTCATAAAGCGGCATGTGCGGCCGGACGCCATGCCCGAAATCCACGCTGCCCACCACCTTGCGCGCTGCAAGATCGATCACAGCCATGGTGCTTCCATCGGTCCCCGGCTTTCCCACGCCAGAGTTTCCATAGATTGGCACGTATGCCATCTTTCCATTCGCCGACACAGCCACCTCATGCCCGGTCACGCCACCGACAGGTATCGCGGCAATCTCCTTGCCAACCGCTGGATCGATGAGACTGATCGTATGATCGCCCTGGTTCGCGACCAGCAGGAGCGGCCCGCTGCCGCCCTGCGCAAAGCCCGTGCCAATCGCCAACCCAGCTATCATCGCCACTCCCGCCA
>JANYLK010000079.1 GCA_025357875.1 Granulicella sp. | reverse complement strand
CCTACGAGGTTTTGCGCACAATCTCCAGCCGCATCGTCAGTGAAGTACGTGGAATCAATCGCGTCGTGTACGACATCACATCCAAGCCGCCAGGCACAATCGAGTGGGAGTAACGGACCCGGCAGGGTCGCAGGGCTTGGCGCACCGCATCAATGGGTTCCATCGGGCCCGAGCAATAGAACAAGATCTACACGCCGGTTGCGTGCCCTGCCCTCCAAAGTAGCATTGCTGGCGGCGGGATGGAATTCGGCATAACCGGCAACGGACATCTTCTCAGGATGGACATTCGAGTGAAGCAGCAGAAGTCGCGCGATGCTGCTTGCGCGAGAGCTGGACAACTCCCAGTTAGAGGCAAATTGCTGGTTATGAATAGGGATGTTATCCGTGTGGCCTTCGACGCGTAAGGAAGACTCTGGAAGTATGTCTGCGATGCGGTATAGCACCGGCAGCGCAGAGGGGCGTACGTCAGCAGCCCCCGTTTCAAAGAACCCAGCCTCTTGAAGCGAGATCACGAGACCGTTTGCGGACTGATGAATCGCGATCACACCGCGACCGATATCGGCACGGGCAGTCTCCTCAATGTGCTGTCTCACAACCACTATTGACTCTACCGTCGGAGCTAGCCGCAACGAAACGATTGACGGTGCGGCAGACCCGCCGCCGCCAATAAGCTGCGACGATCGCGGCAAACCCAAGTGGGGCTCAAATATACCCATCTGATTGAAGGCAGACTGAATCGAGGCAGCGAGTTCAACCTTCTTTTGCTTGTCCGACTGTCCCGTCGCGAAAAGGACTACAAAGAACGCGAACAATAGTGTAATGAAATCCGCATACGATACCAGCCAGCGATCATGGCTCACTTGACCGGGACGTTTTTTTCGAATCATTCGAATTCCCTTCCCTTGCCGTTGAAGAGGAACGTCCGCAGCTTGATTTCGATCATCCGCGGATTCATTCCCTCCTGAATTGAGATGACTCCTTCCAACATCATCTCGTTTACCATCTGTTCTTCCTGCTGGCGGATTCGAAGCTTTCCCGCGGCTGGCAGAAAGACAAGGTTCGCCAAGCCCACGCCATAGATTGTCGCAACAAATGCAGTGGCAATGCCGCGCCCTACGGCGGATATGTTGTCGAGCCTTTGCATTACCTGGATGAGTCCGATCACTGCTCCGATAATTCCGACGGTTGGCGCAAATCCGCCTGCAGACTCAAAGACTTGAGGAATGCGCTCTTCTCCCTCAGCTCTGTTTTCCAATTCAAGCCGCATAATCTGGCGTACGGCGGCTGGCTCAGTACCGTCGACCGCGAGCATGAGCGCTTGTTTCAGGAATGGGTCCTCCACCGAGCGAAGGTCGGCGTCCAGCGAGACGATGCCACTTTTGCGCGCCTTTACTGCAAAAGCCACAAGTTGAACGACTATCGATTCGCTCGACGTGCCTGTAGAGAAGAAGACCCGCATAAACTGCTTCAAGGCGGCGAGAAAAATGTTCATCGGAAACTGCAGCATCACCGCGCCCATCGTTCCACCCAGAACGATCATCATCGCGGTCGGCTGGGTGATCTGGGCGATACTGCCGCCTTCGATCATCAAGCCGCCGACAATTCCGACGATCGCGAGCAAGACGCCCCCGACACTGGCAAAGTCCATGAAGTGTGCCTCGGTCCTGAAAAGCGGTTACGGGTAAGTGCGCTTTGGCGGCGGGGTAGAGGGAAATTGTGAAAGTAATGCGCCGAGAGCAGCGGCACCGTCCGGCCATGCGGCACCCAGAATCCGCGCGCGGAACGATACGGCTTGGGCTACTACATCCTGGCAGGACTCGCTAACCACGATCTTGTCGCCTGTGAGCAGAGTCAACACCGTATCCGGCGACGCCTCAGCATACTTCAGCAAATCGCAGTTGACGAACAGCTTCTGGCCGTTAAGCCGCGTAAGTTCAATCATGGTGGTTCGTCCCCTTCTAACTCTCTATCGGCTGAGATGAATGCGCGTTGATATCCATCTATCGGCATCGATAATCCGCAATGACTACTAAAGTGCCTGATAGAGACGCCGATGAGGTGAGGGAACGCGGAGCCTCCCGCTCACTGTATCCGGAATAAGGGATTAGGTACCGGGGCGGGCAGTGCGGTCGCAGCTAACTCTGCAACAACAGGAGTAACAAATGTCCCTAGGTATTCTCAATAACATCTCAGCCCTCTATGCGCAGAACAGTCTAAACAACACACAGGCGAGTCTTCAAAACACTCTTCGGCAGCTCTCCTCGGGTTCGCGAATCAATTCCGGTGCGGACGATGCAGCTGGCCTTGCGATTTCCGACGGTCTGCATGCCAACGCGGCAGCACTCACCCAGTCTGCCCAAAACGCCACTGCCGGTATTGGACTCTTGCAGACCGCGGACGGCGCTCTCTCGCAGGTCACCAACCTGCTCGACCGCGCGGTAACGCTGGCAACGGAATCGGCAAACGGCACGCTTACCAGTGGCCAAGTCAGTTCAGCCAACCAGGAGTATCAGAACATTCTCACCCAGATCAGCAACATCGGGTCTACCACTAACTTCAATTCGAGCAGCGTCTTCAGTGCCAATGCAACTAACATCGTTGTCACAGACGGCACCTCAAGCGGCCTTAACACCTACGCGGACACAATCGGCGTGTTGACCAAAGCCAGCGTCGGTACGTCGGCGCCAGTCGGAACTACTTCGGCCATTGCCAACCCTACCGCCACGGCATCTGCCGCCGGGACCGCAGCTACGGCGACTTTTGATATTGGCTCGGTCAATAACACTGTGTCCGGAAACCTTAGCGTATCCGTCGGAGGAGGCACGACAGTCACATCAACCCTCGCCGCAGGTACAACCATTGCCGCCGCTGTGACCCAATTGAATGGGCAGACCAGCTTCAGCGGGGCCAGTCTGGTTGCCAGCGCCGGAACCGGAGTTAACGCAGGCAAACTCATCATCACCGGTCCTGCTCTCGCCTCGAGCGATCTCACACTCACCGGCACAGCTCTTAGCAAGACGATTCCTGCCGGCAGTACACCAGGTGCGGGTGCGGACTTCACCGCGGCTTCGGTCAACGTTCTCAGTGCGACCACCGCTTCCACCGTGCTAACCACCGTTACGTCAGCGATCGCCGACGTCGCATACCAACGTGGGACTATTGGAGCGAACATCAATCAGCTCACGTCCGCCTCCAATGTAGCCAGTTCCGAGGGCGTCAACCTCACCTCAGCGGAAGAGTCCATCCGGGCAACAAACTACGGCCAAGCTGCCTCGGATCTGTCAAAATACCAGATCCTCTCGCAGACCGGCATCAGCGCTCTGGCTCAAGCCAATAGCGTCCAGCAGGAAGTACTTAAGCTCCTCCAGTAATTATTGGAGGTGGATACATAAGCCGGGCGGTCCCAAGTAGGGCCGCCCGGTATTCATGCAGCACTTGATCGTCGTCAAATAGAGCCTTCTAATCCAAGGTCCGGCTAAATGGCCTCACACATGCTTCAACCTAAACGGACGAATCGTTCCGTTTCGCCGCCACAGGCAATCTATGGGAACAGTAGGAATCAACTTCGGAGCCGCTGCCAGCGGCGGTGGCTTTGACGTCACCACGACGGTTGCGAGCATGGTAGCCAACCTGAAGGCCGTCGAGACTCCATGGACCAACCAACTCACCACCCTCAAAACCCAGGACACCGCATTTACTTCGATCGGCAAAGATCTCGCCAGCCTCAGTTCAAGCCTGCTCGCCCTCACCGATTTCCAAGGCGTTCTCGCCTCCAAACAAGGCTCCAGCTCCGATATCAACCTGCTAACACTGTCTTCGGCAGGGCCCACCGCGACCGCCGGCAGCCACACCGTCGTCGTTTCCAGACTCGCCCACACCTCTTCGGCATACACCAATGCCATCCCCACAAACGTCACATTGAGCGGTGGTCTGACAATTCAGATCGGCACGGGCGGTGCGCACGCTATTCCGGTCGTCATCAGCTCAAGCGACACACTCGCCACATACGCAGCAGCTATCAATTTCGCCGGCATCGGCGTCACTGCCAGCATCATCTCCGATACCACCGGCTCGCGCTTGTCCCTCGTAAGCCAGATCAGCGGATCTGCCGGCCAACTCATGGTAACCAGCGGTGGCACGACGTCGGCAACGACGATCAACGGCGTCACCACTCCCGCCGTCACGTTTGGCGCTCTTATGGACACCACCGCCGGTGCCTCACTCGCAATGAATACGGGACTTACGGGGCAAAACGCACTGTTAACGGTCGATGGCATCTCGATCGATAGTGGTTCAAACATTGTCAGCACCGCGATTCCGGGGGTTACTTTTCAACTCCTGGCCGCCGCGCCCGATACCCAGATCCAGATCCAGATCGCAAACGACAACAGCTCCGTCGAAACCACGTTCTCCTCGCTCGTCAACGCCTACAACGCAGTCGTCAAAGACATCAAGACCCAAGAGGGCAACGACTCTTCAGGCCGCGCTGAACCACTCTTCGGCAATCCTGTCATCTCTTACCTCCAAAGTACACTCTCCCTGGCCATGAGCTCCGGCACGGCTAGCGGAAGTATCCGCAGCCTCGATCAGCTTGGCATTACGGTCAACCAGGATGGTACGCTTGCCCTCAACTCGACCACCCTCAACTCCGCACTCAACTCCTGTTATCAGGATGTGGTGGGTTACCTCCAGAACTCAAATAGCTTCGGTCTCAAACTGCAGAATACTCTTGACCAACTCGGCAATCAGAGTCCCACCGGCGCATTGACATTGGCCCTCCGCGCCAACACTTCACAGGAGGCCACGCTCAATAGCAACGTGATCCAGCAGGACGCGTTCATCGCAAGTAAGACCAACAGCATTACGACCGAGCTTAACCTGGCCAATGAGATTCTCCAGGCAATTCCTCAGCAACTGAACGAAGTCAATCAGCTCTATAGCGCCATGACCGGATATAACACCAAGACGGGTTAGGAGCACGATGGAAACCGTATATCAACAGCACGCTCTGCGAAGCGCCAACGGCATTGAACTTATCATTGCACTCTACGACGGGGCTATCCGATTTCTCTATCGTGCTATCCAGTGCATCGAAGAACACGACGAGATTGGGCGTCGAATCGCAGTGAAGCGCGTCGTGGACATCATCACGTATCTCCAGGCGCGCCTACGCACCGACGTCGGTGGCAAGCCCGCAACCGCCCTTGCTGACTTCTACACCGCCATGTTTACGATGACGCTCGAGGCCTCGCATGTAGCCTCGCGCAACCAGTTCACTGAAGTGATCGGCTGCCTGAGAAATGTCCGCGACGCGTGGCTAGTTGTCGCCCGCGATCCCGAGGCGCAGAAACTTATACCTCGCGATCTTCGCTCCGAGTCCGAGCGATATGCAGGGACGACGACGAACGTGGGCCTTCCGCAGCCAGCACCCCCTCCAGAAGAGGCCACCGCATCCCGTTGGTCCGCATAGTACTTTCAAGTTTGTAATGCGATCACGTCGTGGTCCGCGTCGAGCTTTTAGGGCCGCGCATAGTCTTCGCGCATCGGCGTGAAGACGTCCAGCACCTCGCAATCTTCCAGTGCAGCAGCCTGATGCTCCACCCCGCCGGGAACGAGAAAGCAATCGCCTGGTGCCACCTCAAACGGTCCACCCGGATACTCGAACCGAATGCGCCCGCTGACGATGTAGACCATCTGTTCATGCGGGTGGCTGTGCCGGGCACCCACCCAGCCTTTCTTCATGGTGTGCCGCACCAGCATCATGTTGGGACTGTACGACATTACTTGACGACGGAGCCCTGGCTCTGGACTAGACATCTCTTCTTGATTGGATGGAATGACTTCGATTGCATTCAATGACATTGATAATCCTCGATTTTGGTGTTTTATATCGCACCTGCAGCGGCTCTCAGTGGTGAGCCGACGTAACGCTGCAATCCATCTATAACTGCACTTTATTGTTCATTTGCGTGATCTCGGGCACGTCGCCACTCATCTCGATGCTAACGCTTCCGCCCTTCCAATCTGCGTTTGCCGGAAGTGAAAGCGATACGTCTTCGGTCTTAGGACATAGATCGAGAGGTGCTTTCAGTGGAGCGGCTTGGATGGTCGCAACCACTTTGCCTAATCGGTCTCGCAACACGACCCTAAACTGCGGAGCATCGATCGCGCCAACGCTATGCACAGTTACCTTCATGGTTTGACCTTTCACTTTTACGTCTTCCGGGCCAATGCCGAGATCGGGTCTGGACCAGTAAGGCACGCCCTTGCTCACCAGCTTCAACTCCATCACAGTGGTCGTGTGCGGCGCAAAGGTGAGCGCTAAATCGCGACTGCGCTCAAATTCCGCAGTCCACTTCTTCACAATGGAACCATCCCCTTCCGGGGATGCCTGAATTCCCTGTGTAATTTCCCACTGCCCCGGATCGATCTCCCATCCTGTCATCTGCGTCTTCACTGGCACTGCGTCAAGGTTGTGTACGATGATTTTCACATGATCCGGCGTAGCTTCGGGGATCAGGATGCCAAGGCTGCTCGCCTTCGCCGGCGCCACGAATCGCCAACTCACCGCATTTCCCGGATAGATATGGTTCCGCACCAGTGCAACGCCACCAAAGCGTGCACGCTGTAGTTCGGTGTTGACGAACATGGGCCCTGCGGAGTCAGTCACACGATCAATCCAGAGGCTCCCTTCCGTATTGATCCACTCCCGGTCGGACTCTGCTTCCAGTTGCGTCGAGTAAAGCCGGTCAAGATACTTAGTATCGCCGCTCACCTGCCACGCGAAGGTCTCCGCCGATCCGGTTGCGGATGCTGCAGTAGTTGTTGCGACTCCGGCACCTGACGCCGGTCCGGCAGCAGCGAGCGCCTGCTTGCCCCATGTGTCACGCACTCCCAGCATGTCAAGCGCGTCGGAGCTAATGTTCGCGAGTGCCGACGGTCCCACATCCATAAATGGCAGGAGATACTTCTTATCGCCGGTCCAGCGATAGGCAGCCCAGAACATGAAGTCGGGCGTCACGTCGCCACCGGGCAAATCTTCATCAGTCTTAAAGTTAATGTCTGTCCGCGTCACATATTTGCCGTCCGCTTCCTGCTTGCGATGTGCCAGCATGCCGTCGATGGTCTCCAGCACCATCTTGCGCGTCTCAGGCGCTCCATTGAACAGCACTAGGTCGAGCGCAGGCTGAAACACCATGTAGGATCGTGCTTTCGTCCATCCCCACACGCCCGCCTCTGCCATCTTCGAGCCGCTATAGTATGCGGATCTTACGTGGCGATGTCCTGCTGCATTCACTCCGGTCAGCCACTCCAACCTCCGAGCCGTCACCATGGCGCGCTCGATGTTCTTCGGGTTGCCGAAATCCATCATCATCGACTGGCCGAGAACGTTCAGCCCGTCCTCGTAGGCATGCAGTTCATCAAATTGCCCCGTGGCCAGTCCATTGGTCCACATCTTGTTCTCGTACATCGCCTCCAATTCGCGAGACAGAGATACCTTCAACTTCTCCGGCTCGACGCCCATCAATGCCATGGAGGGAAACAGATTTGTGAAGTCGCTATCGTCACCCAGGCCGCCGCCAAACTCACCGTCCCACGCCTGGCGCTTGTCGATATAAAAGTCGTCAATACGCTGAAAGTAGTCGATATCCTTCGTTTGGAGGTACGCCCACGCAGGCACGCCGGCGGGCACCTTGACTGGTGTGTAGTCTGGCGCGGCCGTTTCAGGATTCCACTCATGCCAATACTTCCTGGCGAGATCATTATCCGGATCAACGCGCAGCAAGTCGGTAATATCTGCGTAGAAGCGGTTGTAAGTATTCAGGTGCCGCGTGTTGACATGTTCTTCCGTCATGTTGGAAAAATTGTCGCGCACCTGGGTCAGACGATCGGCCAGGTGCTCCGGCACAGCATCTCTGTAGGGCTTGAAGATCAGTCGTACCGAAGCGCCTTCGAGCGTGCTCGCATTGAACTCAGGACTGGCTGAGGCAATCGTGATTAGGATGCTCTTGTCGTTCGGTAAAATTCGATCACGTGTATCCAACCATACCGTGTGCGCCTCTCCTGGTTTGACCGAGAAGGTGAAATTCAGCATGTCTCGCATGGGCCACAGTGGGTCTCGTACCTCGATATTCATCGGCACATAGTCGCCATGCGTCGGCTTCACGTTCATTGCTGGCAGATCAACGGCGATTCCGTCCAGGCCTGCATGAATGTCGTCCCAGGTGTAGGAAGGAACATGCGTCGTAGTTGCTGACAGACTGCGGAAATCCGCTGGGATCAGGACGTGCACGATTGGCAGGCTGGAAGCCGCGTCTGCGCTGACCGCTACTTTCCGCAGAACCCCACGACGTCCTCCGGCGGCACCCAGTCCGCTCGGAATTCCCGAGATAACCGAACGCTCATCGGATAGATAGCGATCGTGAATGAAGCTGAGCAAAGCCTGAAGGCTGGGATTCTCATCCGGAGAAGTGGCCACCGACAGCTTGTATTTAAGTTGAACGTTCCCGTCGGGTGGATTGCCGGGATGCACGTAGTAAGCGGAGAATTCACCGATGGGCGTCTCCTGCTCCACGTTTGTGAAGCGCAGTTTGCCTCCCGTAACCGGAACGACGATGTCGTTAAACGTTGTCTCCTGTCCAGTGGGTCGCTCAAATAGAGTCTTCGCCGGAAGCAATTTTCCATCAAGCCCTGCGCGGCGAACCTGATCCACGGATACATCGGGCGTCAGCAGATCGATGTTGCCGAACGCACCGCCGCTGAACTCAAGATGATTCCACGGCTCGTCCGGCAAAATAAACGTGACTGTCTTTCCCGAAATCGCATAGCAATCCCAGTCGGGAAGTTGGAAATAGTCGAAGCGACCCGACAGGCGAGAACGATTGTATACACCCGGCCAGGTCGTCTCTCGGATGCCATCGTTCCCGCGCCACCACCAACGGCCTATATCGTAAGCGTCATTGATTTGAACCTTGCGAACCACCGTCGATGCGGAGGCTAGCGGAGTCGGAACGTTCCCGGGACGGTTCCAGCCATAGTGGAACCACCATTCCTTCTGGGTGTCTGAATTGGCGAAGCTTCGCGTGAGCGCAGGGATCTCCTGTGGCGACTCTCCCTTCGCCAACATCGCAACGTTCTCGTCCGAAAGCGCACGATCGTAAATTCGCAAATCGTCAATATCTCCGGTGCGGTTATAGCTATAGCTACTTTCCACGCCAGTTGGTCCAATGATCCGCGAGTGAGGACCAAACTGATCCAGCGCGGTATCGAACATCCCAGTGGCAGCCTTCTCCGCCACCCTCTTGCCATCAACATAAAGCCTGATGCCGGTTGTCTCATCCCATGTCAGCGTCAGGTTCGCCCACTGGTCAGGCTTGGGAAACTTCGGCATGTCATACGAAACGCGAGTGCGTCCAAGGTTTACATCGGTGACGAAGGCGTCGAATCCATGGCCGTTGTAATCCATGCGCAACCAGACCTGGTCCCAACTTGAATGATCGGCGTAACCCACACGAAAGATCGGGAAGGCAGTCTCATCCACCGGATCGCGCGAGCGCCAATAGAACGAAAGTGTCCCCCGCTGGGCATAAATATTTCCGGGCGCCCAGTACGAAAGCAGTTGGTTCTTCCCGCACTGAAGGTACGACCCCTTAGCCCCGTTCGGAAGTATCTTCACTTCGGAGAGGTAATTCGGTTCAGGAACACCTCCCGCAGCGTAATCGGCAGCGAAGCCGTGGTCGCCCGAGAGGTAGAACAACAACCCTGGTTCATTGGATGGGGCAGGCGGGCCAATCTTCTGCTCCAGAGGATCCTGTGCACGCCCAACCGAAGCCAGCGTAAGGCCCATGAACCACACAACACAAACCGACAAACGCAGCAATATCATAGCAGAAGACACCCTAGGATCGGTCTTGCTTCCGCAACAAAAATCGTGATTCTTGCCCGCGGACCGGCCTGTCCGTTGCTTCAGAACGCCTAAAGTGGTCGGACAAGCCACGCGAGATTGTCCTTCATGGGCGGTGGAAATTGCAAACAATGCTATTTCACATCCAGGTGAGAACGGGGTCGGCCGAACGACTGTCAATTAAACGCAGAAGATTGAGTTTGCCAAGCCACCCTGCGCAAAGAAGGCAAGATTCGTCTTCACATGGATTACCCTTCGGCTCACGCCTGCGGCAGCCATATAGTGGGCAGGGTCGAATTTGGTTTTCTTTGTTCCTGGCAAATCGGGGATCTCGGCTGCGCACATCGAAACGATGATAAACGCGTAAATCTAACCTCAAACGTCCGGATGATCGGAGTTCGAGGGAGTGCCGGTCTGTGCAATTCAGCTGATTTCTGCTGAATGGCAGCGGATTTTCAACAGATCGAGATACGAATGCATGTTTTTTTGTTTCACCTTGAGGTACTTGAAAGGTGCAACGTCTACAACTTTTGGGGGATATTGTTTCTTTTTGACCACTTTAAAATTCGTCCCCCGTATAGCATCGCGAATGACAAACTCCGGACGCCACTGAAGTATTTCTGTACGGTCCACGTACTAGGGTTCCCCGGCAAGAGAAGCAACGGACAACTGCGCAACACAGTTGTATAGGTAACTCCCCATGTATAAACGCAGGAACTTTAGCCAGTGTCTCTTATCGGTACTTACACTTTTTTTTGTCGCTTTCATCGCAGGTTGCGGGCGCGAATCAGTCAATATTTCCGACACTATTCCTCCCTACGTTCTATCTACAGTGCCAGCATTGGGCGCAGCCGGCGTTGCCTTGAACGCCCCCCTCAGTGCGACTTTCAGCGAGCCTGTGAACTGTTCCACGCTCACCACCACAACTTTTAGCGTGACTCCACTCGGCGGAACCGCCCTGGCCGGAGCCGTCACGTGTTCCGGTGCCACTGCGACATTTATCCCCACGAGCGCTCTCGTGCTGCACACGCTCTACACTGCCGTGATCGCGACCGGCGTCCAGGACTTGGCAGGTAACGCCATGGTGCAAAGCTATACCTGGAATTTTGAAGCAGTCGCAGGCCCCTCGGTGGTGTCGACCACCCCTGTTAGCGGCGCAACTGGTGTGGCTTTTAACCAGACGATTTCCGCAACCTTTCTTCAACTCCCGGCGCAAGATCCCGATAGCCCTGGTGCCGCGTTGAAATGTTCTACCGTAATTGGGACGACGTTCACGGTTGCAACTCCTTCTGGTCCAGTGCTAGGAACAGTAACTTGCAGTGGGGCAATTGCTACGTTCACGCCGGCCGCGCCCCTCGCGCCAGGCACCACCTTCACGGCGACACTTACGACCGGCGTCCAGAACATTGCTGGTACTTCCCTGTCCAGTCCTTTCGTGTGGACGTTTACGACCGACACACCACCCGTCGTGATCGCGACCCTCCCCGCAAACGGTGCAACCGGCGTGTTGCTCAACCAGCCGATCATCGCCACGTTTAGCTCTATCATGAATTGCTCGACTCTTTACTCTCCCGCAAAGTCATTTACTTTGACCGGCCCGGGCGGTACCTCCGTTGTGGGAACAGTAAGCTGCACGGGCAATGGTGCGATCTTCACACCAGCCAATCCGCTTCCTTCCAATAGCGTCTACATTGCCACAATCACGACGGCTGCTACAGATCTTCAAGGCGTGTCCTTGGCAAGCAATTATTCCTGGACTTTCAGAACAGGCACCGCCGCGGCAGCGCCCTCAGTGGTTTCCACGAGCCCCGCCAATGGTGCCACAGGTGTTCCAACCAACCGAAGCGTCGCCGCCAGTTTCAGCGAGGCTATGAATCCAGCTACGATCAGTGGAACATCGTTCACGCTGACCGCGCCGGGTGGAGTTATCGTGCCCGGAGCGGTTGTGTATGCCGTCTCAGGCTCGGCGGCAATCTTTACTCCAACCGCCGCACTCGCCGCGAATACTCTGTTCACAGCTACGATTACAACCGGAGCTCAGGATCTGGCAGGAAATTCTCTAGCCAGTAACTTCGTTTGGACATTCACGACGGGCTCGGCTCCAGACAACACAAATCCGACAGTGATATCAACAGTCCCTGCCAACGGGGCCACTGGTGTGCCGATCAATCAGGCGGTGAGTGCGACCTTCAGCAAAGGCATGAACCCGCTCACCATCAGCGCGGCAACATTCACGCTGACCGGACCTGGCACGACTGCTGTGACAGGCTTGGTAACTTACTCTGGTGTTGGCAACACAGCGACCTTCACCCCGGCAGCCAATCTCCTGCCGAGCACGCTGTACACCGCCACAATCACGACAGGAGCGAAAGGCCTTGCAGGCAATGCCTTGGCGAGCAACTTCGTCTGGACATTTACTACGGGAACCGTACTTGCTACCACCAAACCGATCGTAGCCGTCACGAGCCCTCTCAATGGGGCGACTGGGGTGCCGATCAACCAGGCCGTAAGTGCAACCTTCAGCAAGGCCATGGATCCGCTGACGATCAATACAAACACTTTCACGCTCTCAGGATCCGGCGGGTCTTCCGTCGCCGGAACGGTATCGTATGACGCCGTCAACTTCATCGCTACCTTTACTCCCGTAGCTAACCTCGCCCCCAACACCTTGTATACGGCCAACGTCACAACGGGAGCTGCCGACCTCTCAGGCAATGCGCTCGGATCTGGCGGTGTATCCAATCCATGGATATTCACAACCGGGACGACATTGGCTACCCAGCCGGTGAATCTTGGTTCTGCCGCTATCTTCGGAGACTTTGGCGGCACAGCCGGAATGACGAATTCCGGAGGCCTAACCGTTATCAATGGAAATATCGGGACGACAGCAGTTTCTACCCTGGTAGTCAACTTCCACGACAACACCGTAATCGTAGGTGGAGTCGCAACATGCTCCTATACGGAAACTCCAATCGATACAGGTGGGCTGGTCAATGGAAGCATCAACACGGCTCCCGGAACATCGATACCTACGGCTGCATGCCCCAACGAAGGGACTGCGGTGACTTCAGCGATAGCGGCCAAAGCAGCACTGGACGCTCTCAACGCCTATAACGCTCTGGTTGCATTTCCGAACGGCATCGATGTATCGACACTGGGTGGCGGCGCAGGCGAGTTGGGCAATCGCACGCTGGCCCCCGGAATTTATAAGTCTGCGCCGGGCACCTACGCAATATCACAGGGGCCACTCACTCTCGACGCTCAGGGCGATCCAAATGCCTTCTGGGTATTCCAGATGGGACAGTCGCTCACGGTGGGCACCCCTACCTCCAATCAAAGCGTAATCCTGGTCAACGGCGCACAGGCCAAAAACGTCTTCTGGCAGGTTGGCAGTTTCGCAACGATTAACGGGATTATCGGTGGGGGGACGATGCAAGGAACCGTCATCTCTCAGCAAGGAGTTTCGGTTTCAACTGCCGGAGTCGCCGCGATAACCACAATCAACGGAAGGTTGTTGTCCCTGGGTGCCTCAGTCACAATCGTGAACACCGTCATCAATGTGCCAGCTCCATAATGCCACGGGAGGCCGTCTTTTTGGGGCGGTCTCCCTGTAGCAACTTGGTACAAAAATTATGCGTGTGACCTATGCGGCAAGGGTTGATAGTCAAGTCAGGAAGACATCTATGTCTTCCGCTCTCCTGCCCAATTGCAGTTTGCACTCAAGCAGGATGGTGAGATTGGACGATCTTCGCCAGCCAACAATTCAGGAGACGGACAATGAAATTTAGGGTGCGATTGATTGCCACCATGGCGGCTGTTGCTTTAGTGGCGCCTACATGTTTATTTGCTGCGGAAGACACGACCAACTCATCGCCAGCAAAAGCTGCTTTCGACTCCGGTGTACCGGCACATGCTGCAACGCGTGACAATACCGGATATCCCAAGGTCGACCTTTTTCTCGGCTACTCGTATCTGCGCGCTGTGCCCATGTCTAATCCCAGCAACCGCATGGATTGGCTCAATGGTGGCAGCGCATCCGTAGCGCACAACTTCACGCGTTACCTCGGACTTGTCGGCGATTTTGGCGCCTTCAGAGCCTCGGAACTCCAACTGACAGGTACAGGCGCGAACCCGCCTCGTGTGTCAAACGCAAGCGGGAACGCATTCACATACATGGCTGGACCACGTCTTTCTTTGCGGAAGTACGACCGAATCACGCCCTTCGCACAAGCCCTGTTTGGGGGTATTCATGCGAGCGAGGTGACACTTTCCAAGTGTGCCGGCACTTCTTGCACGCCTCTCCGAAGTGAGAACGCGTTTGCGATGACAGCCGGTGGTGGAATCGATTTTAGACTCAGCCATCATGTAGCCATCCGCGCGGTCCAAGTCGAATACTTGATGACCCGCTTCGGTGACCAGCACACGGGTATAAGGAACATGCAGAATGACATCCGCCTATCGTCTGGGCTCGTCCTCGGCTTCGGTGGAACTCCTCCTCCTCCGGTCACCTACAGTTGCAACGTGGCTCCAACGAGTGGTTATCCCGGCGACCCGATCACGGTCACAGGCACCGCGATCAACTTGAATCCGAAGAAGACGGCAACCTACTCCTGGACTTCAACCGGCGGCGCCATCTCCGGTACTTCGACCACGGCAAATATCGACACCAGCACCGCCGCTCCAGGAACCTACACAGTAAATGGACGCGTGACTGAGGGCTCGAAGCCGGGTCAATCAGCCGATTGTTCAGGGCAGTTCACGATCAACGCCTTCCAGCTCCCAACCATCAGTTGCTCGGCGAGTCCTTCGTCACTGAACGCCGGAGAATTGTCGACGATCACGGCGAGTGCAGTGAGCCCGCAGAATCGTCCTCTGACTTATAGCTATAGCTCGACGGCCGGTTCGATCAGCGGCATCAGCTCAACGGGAACCCTGGCGACGGCTGGTGCATCCCCGGGACCGATTGCGGTGACCTGCAACGTGGTCGACGACAAGGGCAACACCGCTTCCTCGACGACGAGCGTTGGCGTGGTCGCTCCGCTTCTACCGCCCGCAGCGGTCGCACCCATTGCATCCAGCCTCTGCTCGGTCAGCTTCGAGCGCGATGCGAAGCGCCCAACCCGAGTTGACAACGAAGCCAAGGCTTGCCTCGACGACATTGCCATGGCTTTGCAGCGCTCATCCGACGCCAAACTTGCACTGCTTGGAAACAGCGACAGCAAAGAATTGGTCAGGAAAGGCAAGAAGCAGCAGAACTATGCGGCCGAACGTGCGGTTAACACCAAGGACTACCTGGTCAACGACAAAGGGATCGATCCGGCGCGCATCGCGGTATACACCGGCACGGACAACGCTCGGACCGTGACCACGACTTTGGTGCCAACGGGTTCCGTGCTAAATACCGCGAACGCTGTCTTCGTCGACGAAACCTCAGTAAAGGCCGTGCCTCGTACTCAATCGCATCGCAAAAGGTAGCCATCTGTGGGACGCTAATTATCAGTATCGAGCTCAGTAATGGAATACGAAGAACAACGCTATCAAACTCGCCGCATTTTCTCCTCCACAAGTTGTAGAGCAGTGGAGGGGATCAACGCCTCTGAGTGTCCGATCCATGCGAGTTCAGAACGTGAATCGGCGTAATGCAAAACTCCTGTGGCGCTGCCGAAAATGTAGCGGCCAAGGGCAAAGCCATCAAAGATCTGGGCGTTGTGGCTGTAGAGATACTCCCCGCAAAACTTGAAGGTATGTTTGCCACGGATGATGGAGAAGTTGTCTTTGAAATCAAGGCTCTCAGTGCTGCCCGGTCCGAGGAAGAGCGGCTACCCAAATCGGAACGAGGGGAAAATCTAACTCCCGTATCCGGCATCGCAGACAAGTTGATCGCCGAACGTGGACGAGTCTCGTATCCGTAGGCGACGTAAGCCTGGTTCAACTTCCGATCGCTCAACGTAGAGGTCAGATTGAAATTCAGCGTTTAAATATCAGCTGGGCCTTCGACATCATTTGCGGTAGTGCCGTAGATCGCTACATCAAAGGTCTGGTTGGGGTTGTTGGAGTAGTCAAAATTATAGGAGACGAAGAACTGGTTTTTCGGGCTAAAGGTATAGTCCGTGCGACTAAAGAGGGCGCCGTTGTGGACGACGTGATCGACGGGTTGGCCCTCATCTTCTTTATAGTTGGTCTTGTAGAAGTTAATTAGCACATAGAGTTGGCAATCCCCGCTCCCGTTGATCTGGCCTCGGTGATCTTGGAACGAAAGACGAGATTGGTGATCGGGCACGGAGCTGAGCCGAGTGCTGGCGTTGTAGGCGCTGAGATTGGGTTGCAGCAGATTTTCGTCGATGCCCTCTGCCGCTCCAAAGAAAAAAGCTTCTTCTGGATAATGTGGCCGCCCGCGCTGCCCCCGCACTGTTCTCGGTGGAAGTTCGTCAGTGGGTTGCCGTCAGAGGTGTGGTCCATCAAGGCTTCGAGGCGCTGATAGTGGAAGAGGCTTCCATGGAGTTTGTTGCCGCCGGACTTGGTAATGACATTGATGACGCCGCCACCGGCTCGGCCAAACTCAGCATTTGCAACGCTGGCAACGACCTACAATTCCTTTACGGCTTCGAGGGTGATATCAACCGCCGTTCGTTGGACGCCGAACTGATCGCAGAAGAACCGTTGTTGTAGTCGTCGCCATCGAGGCTGATGTTGTTGAAGACGCCGCGCTGTCCGTTGATGCTAATTTCGTCGCCATTTGGACTTTGGACGATGCTGACGCCGTGCGTAAGCGTGAGCAGGTCTTAGAATTTGTGGCCCAGTACCGGCGTGGTCTCGATGACCTGATCGTTGAGCGTCTAGGTCGAGGAATCCGTAACAATATCCACCTACGGGGCGGAGGTGACGACGACGACCGACTCGGTGGTGCTCGCAACTTTAAGCGTCGACTTGAGCGATGTGGTGAGACCAGTTGTGAGCGCCAGGTTCTGTTGAATGGTCGTCGCAAATCCGGCTTTGGAAACTTTGACGACGTCGCTACCACGCTGCAGCGAAGGGAAACCAAAGTGCCCAGACCCATCTGTCACGGTTTTATGAACACTGCCGTCTCCACGGCGTCGACCTTGACCGCCGCGCCCGGAATTGCCGCACAAGCCGAATATGTAACTTCGCCCTGAATGCTGCCATTCATCGACTGTACTTGAGGCGGAGGACACGGACAGACGATCCCACCGATAAGGGCCACAAAGAGAGATAGTTTCCTAGAAAATTTCGTCATGTGGTCTCCAAGTACAAAGTGCCTGTAGCGAAATAGCACATGGAAGTTGACATTCCGGTGATGAGCTACGAACAAGCGAACCGTAGGGTTCACGCCGCATTTGAACCGGCGCGTAGGCAAAACATGGAGGTTGCAGAGGCAGCTCCATTTGAAACCCAGAAGAGGTTCCGAGACGCTTATTAGGCGATTAGCTTTGTGAAAAACTTATTAAGAGAGGAGAAGTCTACTGCAAATTCAGGCAGAGAATCTACTGAATATCTAGTTGCGATTTCTACTTGCGTCTGAAGTCGAGTTACGCGATAAGATCGCTGCCTGGTTCCGTCTTCAACGGAACGCAGCTTGCACACTGACAGTGTCCAATTCTTGGACATCCTGTTCGCTGAATCCTAATTCGTCCGTCAGGACACGCCGCTTGTTAACAAGCAACGAGCGTGTCTGGATGAGACTATCGTCTCCCAGAACAATCTGAAGACTTGCTCGCGAAAGTATCTGGCTGGATGGTCCGCGCGGCGAGCGATGGCGCCTGTCTATCAGACAGGCCGTCGGGCAACAGTCTATGACGACTACGTGCTCGACAACCTCGCGAGCAGCCGATCATACAGCAGGCTCAACTGCATGACAGGTTAGTTCGAGGGCGGCTGCAAGCTCCTCTGCGCTCAATTCTAGGGCAGACAACTGATGCGAGCGGCAACTCAACTACGGTAGCGAACGCCACATTCCGAATTGGCGACCTACGACTCTCCATCCGACTGCATCGCCACATCATGTCGTGGCTTCACCAAACAGCAGTCTTAAGAATTTTCGGAGCGCCGGCAACTCCGTTCACGACATCAGCGCTCAGTATCGCCTCAAAGTCATGATCCCGGAAATGTGGACCGATTTTGAGCTGTAGTTCCTTCGCCTGTACAGGATCCGTTAGAAATTCCCCTGCGGCTGCCGTTCCACTCATACCGGTCCCCGCGATGATGACCTCTACCCGGCCCGTTGCGTCATCATGAATGCGTGCAATGATTGCGTAATCGCGATTGATGGCGCCGTACTGCAAGTTGAGGTTCAGACCCCGATCCCACTTCGTTGGCTCCTTCGAATCTACGATCCAGAACTGATTTCTGTCGGCTCCAACGAAGTGGAAACGAAGCGGCGCAACCGCGCTCAGGGTCCAGCAATTATCTAGTCCGCCGATGAGTATGTTCGGACCCTGGCGAAGGTTATCCAAGGTTGTGGACAAAGTTAGCCTGTACCGAAAATCACGGCCGTGGGCAGAGAGCAAGTTGGATATGCGGAGCGTCACTAAAACATTTGAGAAAACCACATTTCTCCGAGAGCCTCATAATCCAGAAATTTCGAATTGCGAGAGGGCTGAACGCTGGGTTTCGCATCCGGGGTATTGGCCGGAAGTACACCCGCGGCAATCGCTGTTGCGCCGTTGTCTTTCGCAACCCCCGAAGGCAGGCAGAAAGGAATGGTCCGGTGGTTCACGAGGACCGGCGCCCAGAGTTCATCCAGTGACGTCCCAAGCCGTGCAGGACCTGCCGCTGAATGGAAGAAACTTTGTTTAACTGGTCCAGCTCGTACCTGGCGCCAATGAGGGGCCTTGGAAATGGTCCTACCCGTGGTGGCCGACCGGATGATCGCCGCTCAACTAGCGGATTCCCGGTGAACGGTCAGGACGATACGTTGAACAATTATGTTGTGGACGGCATCGACGATAACGAACGTGTCATCGGCACGATTGGCGTCAAGCCGAACGTGGAAGGTATCCAGGAAATCACAGTTCAGACAAATAGCTACTCGCCGGAGGCTAGACGCACAGGGGGCGGCGTGGTTAATATCATCACTCGCTCTGGGACCAATCAGTTCCGCGGCACCATCTACGAGTTTTTTCGGAACGACATCTTCGACGCGAGGAACGTTCAGCAGACAACTGGACGCAAGCCGGAACTCCGTCAAAGCCAGTTCGGAGCGAGCCTGGGAGGGCCCATTCGCAGGAACAGGACTTGTTCTTTGCAGACTATTGGAGTGCCCGATCTTTTGTGCCGTTGGATGAGTTAGTGTAGCGCACCGATTTCTGAGTTCAGATCGATGCCGGATATGGCCGCAAGGGGAGCCAGGAGCGAAGCGACTGGCTCCTCTTGCGGCCGAGCAGTGGATGCCAGCCACGCCTCGGGTGCCGGTGACCTGTAGCCCAGCGAGGAGTGTGGCCGGATGGTGTTGTAGTGGACGCGCCAGCGTTCGGCCAGCACGCGCAGTTCTTTCATCGAATAGAAGATCTCACCGTTGAGGAACTCATCCCTGAGTTTCGAGTTGAAGCTTTCGCAGTAGCCGTTCTCCCACGGTGATCCAGGCTCGATGTACAGCGTCTTTGCTCCTGTCTTTGCCAGCCATTTTCGTAGATCCTTAGCGACGAACTCAGGCCCATTGTCCGAACGAAGATGTTCTGGCACTCCCTTCATCACCATCACATCGGCAAGCGCAGAGATGACCCTGGCGCTGGACCAGCGCCTTTCCGCACGCACCAGCAAGCTCTCGCGCGTGTGTTCGTCGATCAGGTTCAGCAACCGTACGCTGCGGCCATCATGCGTCCGCGCGCTCACGAAGTCGTAGCTCCACACATGGTTCCGCCGCGCCGGCCTCAGCCGCACGCATGAGCCATCGTTGAGCCACAACCGGCCTCGTGGCTTCTGCTTCTGTGGAACCTTCAGCCCCTCTTCACCCCAGCGACGACGACCTGTCGCTGGGGACCCCGATTCGCGACGCCAGATACGCTCCACACGATCCTTGCCGACCCGCCAGCCGGCTCGCTTCAGCAACGCCGTGATCCGGCGGTACCCATAACGGCCGTACTGGCTGGCAAGCTGGATGATCGACTGTGTGAGTGCATCTTCGTCT
>JANYLK010000176.1 GCA_025357875.1 Granulicella sp. | reverse complement strand
GCGACGTTGGCCATTGCAATCTTGTCCGCATGCCGATTAAAGACATCCAGCGTAACTGCTGTGTGCAGCGCGTCGCGAAGCGTCAGCGGCTGACTCAGCAGGTACTGTGGCGCCAACTCCTCGCCCGGCCGATACCACACTCCCCACTCGTCCACGATCAGCTTGGTGTGGTGCTGCGTATCGAACTTGCCCATCACAGCCCAGTGCTGCTCAATCACACTCCCGATGCGAGCACCCTCGCGAATCACGTCGTACCAACCCCGAGCGTCAAACGTCGCAACCCGCTCCGGGCTATTTCGAAAGTCCGTATAGAAGTGCGTCGACAGCCCATCGACCACCGACTTGTGACCTTCCATCGCCTGGAAGAAACTTGTCGTCCATCCCAAATCCATATCCTTTGAGTGTCCGCGCGGACCCACAGCGACAAGAAACGGCTTCGGAGCATAGGCAGGAAACTGCGTGACGTAGCGGCGATACAGCGTCGCATACTCCTGCGGGTTCATATCCCCGCCGCACCCCCACGACTCGTTGCCGACACCCCACCAGCGCACGCCGAAGGGCTCCTTGTCGCCATTCGCGGCACGCTCTCCTGCCAGCGACACCGTTCCCGCCGGTGCATTGCAGTACGACACCCAATCATGAAATTCCTGCGGCGAGCCTGACCCCATATTTGCAGCCAGATAAGGTTCCGCTCCGGTCAGCCGGCACAGACGCATGAACTCACGGATGCCAAATTTATTGGTCTCGGTGGCATCTACTCCGTCCGGCACCGTCCCCTGCCAATAGTTGTACGTACGAGGCCGCTTCGCCGAATCGCCAATCCCATCGCGCCAGTGGTAGCCGTCCGCAAAGCATCCGCCCGGCCAGCGAAAGTTGGGCGTTCCAATGCGCTTCATGTCATCCACAAATTGCTTGCGAATGCCATCAATGTTTGCAATTTTGGAGTTGCGACCAACCCAGATACCGTCGTAAATCACCCCGCCAAGATGCTCAATAAACTGGCCATAAAGGTGTGGGCTGATCGCAACCCCATTGTCCTGGGCGGTGATTTCGATCTCGGCATCCGCGGCGTTGGCAGCGGCCCCGCCAACCAGAAGTCCCGCGGACACATACGTACCGGCACGAAGAAAGCTGCGACGATTCATGCCTCATACGGTATATCAATCGCACAACGATCATCACCTCGTTGACCGCCCGCAGAACAAATCTCGTCCACAATCCAGAACTAATCCCGAGATCTTGTTAACCAATCGCCACCCAATTCCGTTGTATAAGCATCAGGAAATATTCAGTCTGCCTCATGCAAAGGACAATCGCAATGCGCACCTCCCGCTCGATAATTCTCCCCACTCTTCTGCTGTCGATTCTTATCCTCCCCGCCGCGCACAGTGCTTTCTCGCAGCCGACCACCGCCCCTCGTCTGGTTGCCGCCAATACAGTTGCTCCCTCGGAGGACCAGCTCGCCGCCACTCACGACCAGCTCGTCGCCCTGCTCCGTATGAGCCCAACCCTGGTTGACGTCGTTGAAACTGATCCCTCTCTGCTCGCTAACCAGGACTACGTCAACCGCGTGAATCCTCAACTCGCGCAGTTCCTCAGCCAGAATCCAGAGATTACCCGCAACCCCGACTTCTACCTCTTCGCCAACGTTCCGGGCGAGCGCGGGCGCCGCAGTGATAATCTCCACCGCCGCAACGGCAATGACAACGGCCCGCCAAGCGACGCCGAACTCCACCGGCAATATGTAATGAACTTTCTTGGGCCTATGCTGAGCTTCATCGGCGTCGTTGGCTCGTTTCTATGGCTCATCCGCATCCTGCTCGAAAACCGCCGCTGGGGCCGAGTCTTCCGCATGCAGAGCGAAGTCCACAGCAAGCTCATCGACCGATTCGCCAGCAGCCAGGAACTCCTCCACTACATGGAGACCGAGCCCGGCAAGCGCTTCCTCGAAGCCGCGCCCATCCCTATCGCAGTCGACCGAAATCAGCCGTTGCCCGGCGGCCTCGCCCGCGTCCTCGGCCCTCTGCAGATCGGCACCGTCCTCACGCTGCTCGGCATCGGCCTGCTCATCCTGCAGCGCAGCCTCCCCGACATGGCCGAAGCCCTGCTCATCTTCGGTGTTGTTACGCTCATGCCCGGCCTCGGGTTTATCATTTCAGCCATCGTCACGTGGCGCATCAGCGCGCGGCTCGGCCTCATGACGAACCAGTCTGCCGCATCACCCAACGAGCCGTCCAACCGGCAGTGAGCCAGCCGAAGCATCGCGAGCAGCAGGATCAAAAGGACCGCAGGATGAACTGGGAAGACGCAATCCCGAGCATCGCAATTGCCGAAGCCGCTCGGGCAACCGAGCCGGCCATGGACAGCGATCAGTTCACCGCAGTCTACCAGCGTTCCGCGAAGCCGCTCTGGGCCTACCTCGCGCGAGCTTCCGGCGACCCCTCCCTCGCCGACGACCTCATGCAGGAAAGCTACGTGCGCTTTCTCTGCGCCGGTTTCCCCGGCGATGGAGAAGTCGCATCGCGGATGTACCTCTTCCGCATCGCGAGCAATCTGCTGCGCGACCACTGGCGCCGCCCGCGCACCCTACCCATCGAAGATCTTCCTCCGAACCGATCCGCCGCGCCTGACACGTCCGCGCAAACCGATTCACGCCTCACCCTCGATCCCGCCCTTGCAAAGCTCCGCCCCCGCGATCGTCAACTCCTCTGGCTCGCCCACGCTGAAAATTACTCGCATCGCGAGATCGCCCAGATCACCGGCCTCGCCGTCACCAGCATCCGCCTGCTCCTCTTCCGGGCCCGCCGCCAAATGGCGCATTTACTCAAGGACTAACCCATGAAGCTCCCATGACCACATGTGCCCATCTCGACGAAGTTCGCCACGCCCTTACGGCAGGTCAGTGGCCGCACGCTGCCGCGCCTGAACTCCGCGCACATGCCGCAAGCTGCAACCGCTGCGCGCAGGAAATCCTCATCACTACCTACCTGCAACAAGCCCGCTCTGCTGCTATCGCCTCAGCCCAGCCTGGTACGCCAAGTGTCCTCTGGTGGCGCGCCCAACTCCTGCGCCGCAATACCGCCGTCGAGCGCGCAAGCCGCCCTATCGCCGCCGCCCAGATATTTGCGCTGATCATGGTCGTTCTCGGGATCGCATGCATCATCGGAACGCGCTGGCGCAGCCTGCTCGATCCCACTCTTCCCGCGAGAGCCGCAGCCTCCCTCGCAACCATCCGTGGCGACTGGGGAATCATTCCACTCATCCTCGCCTTCACCCTCATCCCCACCCTGGGGGCAGTCATCCTCTACCTCTCCACCGAGCGCAAATAGCCCACGTTGTCTGTCATTCCGAACGGGAATTCGCTGTTCCTACTCCGTCGTGTAATACACTGCCAGCGTCCCCACCCGCGAGGCCGGTCCCGCATCCGCACTCACGTTCTGCCACGTCATCCCCAGGCTGCTATTAAATACCATTGGCGACTCCTTAAAGTAGCGATACCCAGACCAATACGTGGTGTAGTCCGGCGCGCCCGAGCTGTATGCCCGCGCGATCCCATACTCATCCGTCCGCCCGTGGAACTGGTCCCCATAAAACTGGTTGCCGAAGAAATCTTCCGTCCCACCATAGTGAAAATTGGTTCCATCAACCGCAATGATGGGGTTTTGTTCCAGCCACTGCGCCTCCACCTTCCCTGGCGCCGACGACACAAAATAGATACTCTCCAACTCGCCCGCTCCCGCCACCGCAGGCAGCACCGCCACCGTCTGGCCCGGAGCAATCGCGACCCAATCGTTCGCCACCATATTAAACACGTTCCGCGTTGCAGGGTATCTCCCTGCCGCAGCCACTCCGGGGTAATACTCCACCTGTGACCACCACACTATATTCGGACCCGGCGGCACCGCGATCGAGATGCTGATGCTGCTGTTGTACTTGATATAAACCCGCCGATAGCCCGACAGCGTCTCATTGCTCAAACTCGTCCCCGACGTAATTCCCAGATACTTCGTCACAAAAAGATCGCTCGTCGCCGCTACCCCATCGCCGGTCGAGTACCCGTTCCACAGCAGAAACATCCCCAGTGTGCAGCGATACGTCCTTCCATCCACCACGATCGTGAGCAGCGTATTCGCCGCAATCGGTGCCGTCGACGGATCGCCCGAGTTGTATCCCGCTGCAAGTTGAATCCGCTCCACATTGCCCGCACCCGTTGCCGAGAAGAGCGTCATGCTGCTTCCACCCATAATGTTGTAGCCCTTATAGGCCACCACGCTGAACGTTCGAGTCTCGCGTACTTGACCCACGACCCCGACCGCCGCAGAAGAGCCCGCAACCCCGGTGGCTCCCTGCAGCCCGGTCAACCCCATCGCTCCCGCAGGCCCCACAGCACCATTAGCCCCGGTAGCGCCCTGCGGTCCTGTGACTCCGGCAACTCCAGTAGCCCCGGTCGTTCCCGTACCTCCTGTTGCTCCAACCAATCCCGTAGCTCCAACTACTCCCCTCGCCCCAATTGGTCCTTCCGGCCCCGTCGCCCCGGTGGAACCCGCGGCCCCAATTGCGCCTGTATTCCCAACACCCGACCCCATCCGCGCCCACTCCACTGCATTCGACGCCGGAGTATTCCCACGATTGTTCGCCGCCAGCGAGATATAAAAATCGACACCCTGCGAAACCATGTCGTTCAAGCTGTAAATCGTATCCGCTGAATAGCTCCCGGTAAACGCTACCAGTGTCCGCGTTTGCACTATCCCAGGAAGTGCCATTGCTAAAGTCACTGCCAGCAAACTTGCCACTCGTCGCATCATTGCGCGCCTCCTTCATGCGGAGTCAAAGTCAGCGCCCCGCTCACCACGGACAACTCATACGTCTTCGCCGTCAGCGTATCCGCCAATCCAATCCGTATTTCTCCTGGCGCGGAACTCGGACCCCGCACCAGCGTCAGCGCCCCGCTCGCCACACCCAGCGAATATCTCGCGCC
Source organism: Granulicella sp. (assembly GCA_025357875.1). GTDB lineage: Bacteria > Acidobacteriota > Terriglobia > Terriglobales > Acidobacteriaceae > Edaphobacter. Next base: position 8,750 of record JANYLK010000176.1, on the reverse strand, counting down.
GGTCACACTATCCACCAACTTGGGCTCACTCACCGCCATCCCCGTCCCACTCGTCCCCGTCAGCGCAGCAGCGCCGCCCAATACGCTCAGGCTGTACTGGATCTGCGTCACCGAGTCCGCCAGCACCACCACGCCGCTTGCCGAGCTGGCCGCCAGCGGCGCAATCGCACCGCCGCATCCTGTCATCACCCCAACCATAACAATCATCAGCACCGCCCCAAACAGCCTCATCTCTCCACTCCCAGATAGAATTTCGCCGCCATCCCTCCTATCGGCGCGCCGCGGTCATAGCTTCACCCACACCTTGTCCCTGAGAAAAATGACTTGACCTGTAGTTCCCCAGTGCATAGTGTGTCGATAGACTAGTACACGTTGTGGAGACTTCGTACCGCTGTGATCTTCCGCCTCAATCCATCGTCGGGCATTCCCCTCTACCTCCAGCTCATGGAGCAGGTGAAGCACTCCGTCGAAACAGGAGCTCTCCGCGAAGGCGATCAGCTTCCCACCATCCGCAGACTAGCCGAGGATCTGGTGATGAATCCCAATACCGTAGTCCGCGCCTACCGCGAACTGGAGCACGAAGGAGTCGTCAAACTAAAGCACGGCTCCGGAGCCTTCATCAAAGAATCCGCATCAGGTCGAGCCCGTCTGATTCACAAAGCGCAAACTGTAATCCAGTCCACAGTCGAACGGCTCTTGTCACTCGGACTGACCGAAGACGAACTTCGCCGGGCCTTCGAAAACGAGCTGGCTCAGACCCGCTCATCGCGGCGATCGAAAGCACTAACGGAAGGGAAGCCATGAACGATTTCATCATCAAAACAAAACAGCACTGCAAGTCTTTCAAGGATAAGCAGGCATTACGCGGCGTCGACCTGCAAGTACCAACCGGAAGCATCTTCCCCTCGGCTTCCTCGGCCGCAGCGGCGCCGGCAAGACCACCACCATCAAAACGCTCATGGGCCTGTTGCTAATCCGATAGCTGCGTCGCCCAGGTTGTTGGCATTCCCATCGCCGATGCCTACCGCCCAGTCGAAATCCGCCGCCGCATTGGCTTCGTCACCGAAGACAAGGAGCTCTACCCCTACATGACCGTGGAGCAGCTCATCCGCTTCACGCGTCTTTTCTTTCCCATATGGCGCGACGGTCTGGAGCAGCGCTATCTGCAAGTGTTTGAGCTTCCACCCCGGCAGAAGATTCCCGAGCCCTCCAAGGGCATGCGCTCGAAGCTCATGCTGCTGCTCGCGTTCTCGCGTGGGGCCGACCTGCTAATTCTCGACGAACCTACCGATGGTCTCGATCCCGCTGCCACTGAAGACGTCTTGCACGAAATCGTTGACATTATCGCGTCCGAGGGCACCACCATCTTCTTCTCGTCGCACCAGCTATTCGAAGTCGATCGCATTGCCGACCACATCGGCATCATCAATCACGGCAAGATGATCGTTAGCGGCTCGCTCGAAGACTTGAAGTCGCAGTATCAGTGGGTTCAGGTAATTTTCGCGTACTCCAATTCCACTTCCCAATCGATAACCCTGCCCGCGCATTGGGTTGAAGGAGTCGAATCCGTCCATCAGGACGGCCGTGTTGTCTCCCTTTCCGCCAGCCACAACGTCGACGCCATCGTCGAGCAGGCCCAATCCATTCCCGGCAGTGTTAGTCGAGCGCTTCCCGGTCACACTCAAGGAAATCTTCCTCGAACACGTAAGGACAATTGATATGCTTTGGCACAAAGGATGGCTCGAAACCCGATATAAATTAGTGTTCGTTCTGGGCTTCATAGTATTCATTCTGTGCGAGCTGCGGATGCCGCAGCACGGTACGGCAAAGATGGTGCCCATGATCTTCCAGGTCACCGTGCCCGTCTTTGTCATGGCATTTTGCTCTCTGCTTGCAGGGGCGGGAATCGCTACTCAGCCGCCATTGCAGGCGACCAAGGGACTCCAGGGCTCCATGCTCTTCACTCTCTCTCTGCCCGTCACTCGCTTGCGTTTGCTGGCGATCTGCGCCTCGATCGGAAGGTTGGAAATGGCAGGCTTAGTCAGCCTCCTTTGCACTGCAATGTGGATCATCTCACCGCCGCTCAGGGAACTTGTCTCGCCGTTCGAGATGGTCGAATATGCGGCGACCCTCATCGTCTGTGCTTCGTCATCTACTGCCTGTTCGTGTTGCTCGCCACTTTCCTGGACGACCAATGGCGCGTGTGGGTAACGATGATCGCCGTCGTAACAATATGGGGCCTCTCCCACAACCTTCCGCTACCCGTCTCCTTCGACATCTTTCGAGCTATGGGAAAAAGCTCGCCCCTCATTGCCCACGCCATGCCATGCCACGGGCCGCAATGGCCTTCGCGCTCATGCTCGCGGCAGCATTCTTCTTTGCCACCCTCAAAATCGTCCGAACCCGCGAATACAAACGCGTCACGCGACGACTCGCCATTGTTGGCAGTCTTCGGAGTAACCGCAGGCTTTAGCCTGCGGCACAGCGTAGCCCAACGCAGCGGCTCTAGCCACGGGCGATTCGCTCCGCTCCGCCCACGCTTCTATTGAGGCCCAGCCAGCAACGCGTAAGACACAAACGCGATGCGGGTGCTGTCCGGCGACCAGGAAGGCACGTTCATAGTGCCCTGTCCGCCATAGAGTTTGGCCAGCACCTTTACCTTCTGATCGGGGAGCGACATCAATCGAATTTCTACATCCTCGCCACCCGGATGCCCGCTGACGCCGGGCTTGTACGCCAGGTACACCATCCATTTACCATCCGGCGAGATGTGCGGAAACCAGTCATTGCTGGTTTCCTCAAGTACCTGCTCCTGCCCGCTGCCATCGGCGTTCATACGCCAAATCTGCATGGTGCCGGTGCGCTCGGAATTGAAATAAATCTTGGTTCCGTCGGGCGTGTACTCCGGGCCGTCGTCAAGTCCCTTCGCCGAGGTCAGCCGCGTCTCCGTGCCGCCGCCGGCCGGAACCGTGTAAATGTCGAACTCTCCCGCACGCTGCCCGGTGAAGGCAAGTGTCTTCCCATCCGGCGACCAGCCGTGCCAGTAGGACGGTCCCTCCGGCGTGACCAGGCGCGGTGTTCCGCCAGAAGCGGACAGCACGTATATGCGCGAGCGACCGTCACCCTGGTCACTGATCGCCAGCATCGCTCCGTCGGGCGAGAGCCCATGGTCGTTGTTCACATGCATCTGGGGCGCGGTCTTGATCAATTCAGGGGCAGCGGTGCCGCCAAGCGTGAATCGTTCCATTGCGCCATCGTGATTGATCAGCAGCGAGTGGCCGTCGCGCGACCAGTTTGGCGCCTCGAAATGCTCGGGCGCGCTATAGGCGACCAGTCGGTCGGTCGACGCAACCTTCACCGTCTCTAAAGTGCTCCAGAGCGCGGGCTTGGTACCGGCAGCACCGAGTGGCTCGATGGTGACGTGCGAAAAAACCGCAGTCTCGGTCGCGTCCTTATCGTGCGAGCAGACGCCAATCCCAACGTAGAACTCACCTGTGAGCGCCACGCGCATAGCCGAACCAGAGAAGCGCAGCTTGCCCGTGCGGTCGCCAACGAAGACATAGGCATAGTCGCCGCGGCGCTCGATGCGCACGCGCTCCGGACCGTCGACCGCAGTCTCGACCTCATGCGTGTCGGCACCGGTCGCATCCCGATACTGCAGCGAGGTCAGCCCATTGCCGTGGCGCGCCACATCGACATAGACGGAGTTGGGTTCGAGTGACTGCCGCAACAGCAACGCAGCTTTGCGGTGGGCATTGCCTTTGGTCCCAACGAAGTTGATATCGGCGGTAATTGCGACGTCGCCGGAGAGCTTTTTCCACGCCAACTGGAAGTTATCGGTGCCGAACCACATGTTGTCGCCGCTGCCCGATACCGTATACGTGCCTTGCGCGGCGTCGTAAATCGTGTTTCCCGGATGCAGAAGGGTGCCGATATCCTTATGTCCTTCAAAGATCCCAACCTGAGCCTGCGCAAGGACGGATAAGTTCAATAACACCGCTGCGGCCAACACAGGCCCGCACCACCAAGTTTCCATGAAAAGACCTCCCCTGAGAACGATCATTGTCACCCTCGACTCCTGTGTTTGTCATTCTGGACGCAGTGAAGAATTCCAGCATTCCACCTAATCTTCGTTGGCGCCGCTCTCGCTGCACGCTCCGGATGGACATTGGCTCCAAAATTCTCGACACCCCGATTACAATAGCAATACAGGTACTTTCAATATCCACCCAATCAAATTTTTCGATTTCGCTTGCGTGCCCTCCACTAACTCCAATGGATTGAATATCTTGCCTCTAAGTCTAATAAATGAAATATCTTGGGCGCACGGTATGCCACAAGTGTCATATTTTGAATATCTTGCAGATCTAATGCAGAGGGGAGGGATATTACCGTTGACAGCCACGCACCACTCACGCAGCCATCGTGCCTCCGCCAGCGTCCAAACATCGAAGTCCGCGCCACACCCGGAAGATAAATTCTGCAGCCCTATTATGAATCGCATTGCGCTCACCCTCACTCTCGCCGTAGCCGTGCTCGCGCCGCAACTCGTCCGCGCCCAGTCCTCCGATCTGTCCAGCGCTGCGCCTCCAACGGGAGCCGGAACCTCGACCGAGCGGGGTCAAATCCTGCTCGATCAAATGATCGTTGCGCTAGGAGGAGACGTCTGGCTCAAACGTACCAGCATGCAGTCTGACGGCCGAACCTCGTCCTTCTTTCATGGCCAACCTAACCCTTACACCACCGACTACCACGAACTCCGTCGCTTCGACGCATCCGGCGCTCCCGACGCTGAGCGCATCGGGTTCCTTACGGACCGCGGCATGATCCTGCCCGGCAAAAAGATCGACGTCGTCCAGATTTGGAAAGACGGTCACGGATACGAAGTCACCTTTAAGGGTCAGACCGAGCTGCCTAAAGAGCAGGTAGAAGACTTCTACCGACGCCGTACCCACTCGATCGAAGAGGTCGTCCACACCTGGATCCACGCGCCCGGTGTGATGATCGTCGCCGAGGGAACCACCATGGTCGAGCGCCGCCTAGCCGACAAGATTACCATCCTCTCCGCTAACAACGACGCCGTAACGTTTGAGCTCGACGCGGCAACCCACCTCCCGGCACGCCGAATCTTTCAGTGGCGCAACCCGCAGTTCAACGACATCGACGAAGAAGCCGAAACCTACGACGACTATCACACCATCCAAGGCATTCCCACGCCGCTTACCATCACCCGCTACCATAACAACGACATGACCAGCCAGCGCTACCTCTCCAAAGTCGTTTACAACGTCCCCGCCGACCCCACTCTGTTCGACCCCGCCAACCTCCTCAAAAAGAAATGATCCGATGCCTGACCACTCACCACTGCTCACTTACCACTTCGTTATACTCAATTCTGCATGAGCGACCAGCCCGTACCCTCCGTAAGCACCATGGACATTCTCGAAATCATGTCCATCCTGCCTCACCGTTATCCGTTCCTGCTCATCGACCGCGTTCTCGAAATGGAGCGTAAAACGCGCATCGTCGCAATCAAGAATGTCACTATTAACGAGCCTCACTTCGCCGGCCACTTCCCCGACTTCCCGATCATGCCCGGAGTTCTTATCGTCGAAGCGATCGCGCAAGCTGGCGGAGCTTTACTGCTCACCGAGATTCCCGATCGCGATACCAAGCTGATGGTCTTCACCGGAATCGACTCTGCCAAGTTCCGCCGTCCCGTAGTTCCCGGCGACCAACTCCGCATCGAAGTCACAGTCCTGAACTGGCGAACCTCCGCAGTCCGCATGCGTGGAGTCGCAACCGTCGAAGGCAAGATCGCCTGCGAAGCAACGATCATGTGCGCGCTCACCAGCCGCATCCCGAAAAAGGCAGACCAACCCGAGCCAATCGCAGCGGGAGCCGCGACCGAGTGACAGCGCCCGGAATTCATCCCACCGCGATCATTGCGCCAGGCGCGCAAGTTCCCGCATCCTGCTGCATCGGCCCGTATTGCAACATTGGACCCGACGTCATCCTCGGCGAGGATTGTGAGATCTTCTCCCACGTAGTGCTCGACGGACATCTCACGCTCGGTTCCGGCAACCGGATATTCTCATTCGCCTGCATCGGCGTCGCGCCGCAAGATCTGAAGTACGCAGCCGAACCCACTCGCTGTACTATCGGCGACCTCAACACTATCCGCGAATATGTCACCATCTCGCGCGGCACCTCCGGCGGCGGAGGAATTACAACGCTGGGAAACGGCTGTCTCATCATGGCCTACGTGCACATCGGCCACGACTCGCACATCGGTAATGGATGTATCCTCGCGAATGCTGCCACACTCGCTGGCCATGTCATCGTTGAAGACTACGCAGTCGTCGGCGCGTTGTGTCCGGTTCACCAGTTCTGCCGCATCGGCCAATACGCCTATATCGGCGGAGGGACGACAATTACACAGGACGTCCTGCCGTATTCGCTCACCTCGTTCGAGCGCAACAACCACGCTTATGGATTGAACAAGGTTGGCCTCGAACGTCGCGGCTTTACGCCCGCGCAGATCAAGCAACTCCGCCAAGCCTATCGGCTGCTGCAAGCCTCGAAGCTCAACACTACCGACGCGCTCGCAGCCATCCGCGCCAATCTCGCCGAGTCGGCGTCGCCTGATGTGGAACACGTTGTCTACCTCGCCGACTTCATCGCCAGCAGCCACCGCGGCATTATCAAGTAAGCGTGGATGACGTATCGCGCAGTAGTACAGCACCGAGCGGCCATTGTTCCAATGAGCGAGACAAAACACAAACTCGGGATGATCGCCGGCAACGGGCGCTTCCCGTTTCTGCTACTGGATGCTGCGCGCGCAGAAGGGCTTTCCGTTGTGGTTGCGGCCATCAAGGAAGAGACCAACCCAGAGATGGATGCGCGTGCTGCCGCTGACTCCAACATCCGCGTGCATTGGATGTCGCTCGGCGAACTGTCACGCCTGATAGACACGTTCAAAGCTGAGGGCATCACCCGCGCTGTTATGGCTGGGCAGGTCAAGCACACGCAGATCTTCTCCTCGATTCGCCCCGACTGGCGCCTCGCGAAGCTACTTTTGAACCTGCGACGACGCAACACCGATATGCTGCTCGGTGCCGTCGCGAGAGTCCTTGCCGACGAGGGCATCGAGTTAATCTCCTCTACGCATTACCTCGAGCCGCTGCTTGCCAAGCCGGGCGTCCTAACTCGGCGCGCACCCACCGAAGAGGAGGTAAAGGACATCGCTTATGGCCGCACCGTCGCGCGTGGCCTGGCAACTTACGATCTCGGCCAGACCGTCGTCATCGCCGCGCAGGCCTGTGTTGCTGTCGAGGCCATGGAGGGAACCGACGCTACCATTTCGCGTGCCGGTTCTCTCTTTCGCTCACTTGGAGACGCATCGTCCACCCTTAGTCGCTGCCTTACCGTGGTCAAGGTTGCCAAGCCGAACCAGGACATGCGTTTCGATGTGCCGGTGATCGGCGTTGCTACCGTTGAAGCTATGGTCAGGGCCGGTGCAACGTGTCTCGCGGTCGAGGCTGGGCGGACGCTGCTGTTTGATTGCGCTGCGGTTGTTGCATTGGCTGATAAATCAGGCATCGCGTTGGTGGCAGAGTGAACGCGAGACATGGCCGTGACAATTTTTGGATTGTGACGCGATACTATAGCGAGGTGCGAGACGTGGACCGGGCCGCCACACGATCGTAAGAAAGCTACATACACAGCACAAGGAGAAGCCAATGATTCGCAAAGTCGTTCTGATCGTAGTAATTCTGAGCATCGTGACCGCATGTGGCCTCGTAGCAAGAGCTCACGCTGGCGGCGATGTACTCCAGGCAGGAGTAAGCGCGCCTGACTTCAGCCTGCCTTCGCAGGAGGACACCAAAGTCTCCCTTTCGCAGTACAAAGGCAAGTGGGTCGTGCTTTACTTTTATCCCAAGGACATGACCAGCGGCTGCACGATTGAAGCCCACAATTTCCAGCGCGACCTACCGAAGTACGAAGCACTTAATGCGGTCGTGCTGGGTGTCTCGCTGGATACGGTCGAAAGCCACAAAACGTTTTGCTCGAAGGACTCGCTGACCTTCAAGCTGCTGGCTGACCCCGACCACAAGGTTATCGACTCTTACGGCGTGCCGATCGCTGGGATGGGCCCCATTCGATTTGCGCATCGGGACACCTTCCTGATTTCGCCTTCGGGCAAAGTTGCGAAGGTCTGGACCGGCGTCAATCCGAATACACATAGCGATGATGTACTCGCAGAGATCGCTGCCGAAAAGAAGTAAACCAGCGAGCAGACGCAAAAACGCCCGGACCTCTCGAGAGGAGTCCGGGCGCTTTTGCTTGCCTTGGTAGCTCTTACAGCGTGATTACTTCTTCTTCGCGACTTTCTTTGCAGCCTTCTTTACGGCCTTCTTCGCGGGAGCCTTCTTGACTGCCTTCTTGACTGCCTTCTTTGCTGCTTTCTTAGTTGCCAAGGTAGTACCTCTCGTATTTGAGTTTTTGTTTCTTGAAGTGCCCTTGTTGCCGACTGCTTTTTTCAAAGCAGCCTTACCGCCGCGCGGAGCACTCAATTTCTTCGCGGCAGATTTCAATGTCGATTTTTTCGCGGCCTTCTTGACTGCTTTTTTCGCAGCAGCTTTCTTTGCCGGAGCTTTCTTTGCTGCCGCTTTTTTGGCAGGGGCCTTCTTCGCAGCAGTCTTCTTTGCCGCAGCCTTCTTCACGGGCGCTTTCTTTGTCGGCGCTTT
>JANYLK010000032.1 GCA_025357875.1 Granulicella sp. | reverse complement strand
CCGCTGCATGGCATCGAGCCGAAGATTTATCTGCTGCTGGCGCGAATGCGGATCCTGCCGGAGTCGTACCTTTACGGACTCGCAGACATTCGCCTGCTGTCTGTCGCGGGACAATCTTTCCCAACGTATCTTTTTAACAAGGTGCATGCGCATGGCGTGCCGTATTACTTTCCCGCTGCATTCGTAGTGAAGTCCACGCTTGGCTTCATGCTGCTGCTCGTACTGGCCGGCTACGCGGTTTTATCGCGCAAACTTGAAGGAAGACGCAAACTTACTTTCCTCATTCTGCCGCCAGTTCTTTATCTGGTCATCGCGATGTTTACCGGCTTAAATATTGGTGCGCGTCACATCCTGCCCATGTATCCATTTCTCGCGGTGCTCATCGGTGGAGCCGTGGTCTCCCTAATCAACGCGCGGCGAGTGTGGATGTATGTAGTCGTCGCGCTGCTGGCGTGGCATGCAGTCTCATCAATCCGCTCGGCGCCGGTGTATCTGGCTTATTCCAACGAGGCGTGGGGAGGGCCGTCGCAGACCTACCGCTATCTCACCGATTCCAACGTTGACTGGGGCCAGCAGCTTCTGTCCGTCAAGGCGTATGTCGATAAGAATGGAATCAAGGATTGCTGGTTCGGCTACTTCGTTACGCCCTGGATCGACTATCACGCTTATGGGATTCCCTGCCGCGCGTTGCCCACCGCTGACACCGTCTGGGCGCACGTGCAAATCGATGCGCCGACCTCCATCAGTGGCGTCGTATTCGTCAGCGCCAGCGTTCTGACGGGATACGAATTCGGCTCAGCGCTGGACAGTCCTTACCAGTCGTTCCAGAGTGTAAAGCCTGTCGCTATCATCGACCGCGGCGTGTACGTCTACAACGGCACCTTCGACACCAGGTTTGCCTCAGCTCTGGGACATGCAACCCGCGCCACCGCACTATTGGATCGCAAGGACTTTGCTGGAGCGCTCACCGAGGCGCAGACCGCGGTCGCCACCGATCCCGATGTGCTGCCTGCGCAGTCGATTCTCGGCGACACGCTGGCCGCTCTGCATCGCGATCAAGAGGGTGCTGCCGCCTACGACAAAGCTCTCGCCATCGCGGCGCGCATGGAGCCGGATGCGAGAGCGGATCGGCAGCACGCGCTCCTGGCCAAGAAGAATGCACTACATCTGTGATGATATTCGGGCCTTACTTTTTGCGAATAAAACGGAATGAAATACCGCAGGGACAAACTACGGAGATTCTGAGCCAAAGTCGGCTCAGAATGACGACCAGAACGCATCTTAGCTTTACAAGGAAAGACGCATGGGTGGAATGATTCCGCTGGGTGATGCGTCGCGCCGCACCACGCGCTGGCCGATTATCACGGCGCTGCTGATCGCCATAAACATCTACGTCTTCACGCGCGAGCTGATGTACGGCGAGGAGTTTGTCTATGCCTGGTCGGTCATTCCGGCGCAGATTACATCCGGCCACGCGTGGCTCACGCTGGTCACGTCCATGTTTATGCACTCGGGCTGGCTGCACATCATCGGCAACATGGTTTACTTCTGGGCGTTCGGGCCGGAGATTGAAGAAGCCATGGGCCGCATGCGCTTCCTCGCTTTCTACCTGATCGGCGGGCTGATCGCGATGCTGGCGCAGGTGATGGCGATGCCGTCCTCCACGATTCCAAGCCTGGGCGCGAGCGGCGCTATCGCAGCGGTGATGGGCGCATTTCTGGTCACCTATCCGCGCAACCGCATCAAGACGGCGCTGTTCTTCCTGCTGTTTATCCGCATTGCATTTGTGCCGGCATCGCTGGTAATCGGCTTCTGGTTCGTGATGCAGCTCTTCAGTGCGGGCGCGGTCACACACTCCGTCCAGACCGGCGGCGTAGCCTACTTCGCGCACATCGGTGGTTTCCTGTTCGGGGTGGTTACGGGAAGATTGTGGAAACGCACTCAATTCAACCGCTACCCCGTCGGGTAACAATCACAATTGCTCATGAGACGGCCAAGTCGTTCAGCCGATTGATTTCCTGATCTGAGCAACATCCAACGCTGCTGGCAAATGACAATTGACTGATATACCAATTACGACTTCTTATGTTTGTCTGAGTCCTGCGGTTGAGAGGGTTCATGCTTCCGAGGTATGGAAATTCTAGCCCTATGTATAACTCGTGGAACAACATGAAAACCGCGATTGACCGGCGCCGTTCGTGAAGAAGGGTCTATCCGCCGCAGGTGTGGCCACTGCCGGTGCTAGGCTTTTGGCAAATGGTTCGTCGCTGTTGGCGGAAGAGTCAGGGGAACGCAGCGGTTGCCTCTCTCGCGGAGATGCTGCCCTGGTTCGCTTCGCCGCTGCTGCGGAAATCCTGGAGACGGATTTCTGGGTGCAATATAACGAACTCTGCGGTATCGCGGACGCCGAAGTTCCATTGTCAGTCGAAGGTCATTAAGTTGTAAAAGAAATACATTTTTGTATTCGCTCGCCGTCTTAGTGTGATGAAGCGGTTGAAAGTCATCCGTCTGCGAGGCGTGCAGGCCCGCCGGCAAACGGCGACGAATACAAATCATTTCCTTTCTATGTTCAATTGGCGCAGGATGGTCTGATGGTCGCCCTTACAAGCACGGCAATCCGCACCCAATTGCCGCACGGGTCCGAAACTATTTTGTTTGTCGACGACTCCGCAATTCTGGTCGAACTGACCAGGGCATTCCTGTGTCTTCAAGGCTACACCGTGCATACAGCTCTCAATGGCATCGAGGCATTGGAAGTGCTTGAGCAGTACAGTATGAACGTGGACCTGGTTTTCACGGATATCGTCATGCCACTTATGGGTGGGCCGGAGTTGGCGCAGCACGTAAGGGACCTGTATCCCAGAATCAAAGTTCTCTTTGGTTCCGGCTACGTTGGAGAGGTACTGGAACAGTACGGCATGACTCCAGAACTGGGGCGGTTTATCGAGAAACCTTATCGATTCGAAGTCCTGAGCTCCTGCATCCGGGATGTTTTCGACTCACTTCCCGCGCAGCCCTAAGCTGGCGTAGTTATTTGAACCCCGATGAGCTTTAACACTCCATCAATCTCAGCAAGCTGACCAGCTGCGCATAGTTTCCCTGCCTTGCAGCAGCGAGAGAGCACTTCCGTCTGCACCCATGGAGGCAGCATCGATGTAGTGGTTCACGACCAGTGAACCGCCCACAAGGATGCGGGCGCGAGGCATCTTTCGCTTGATGTCATTGATGAGAGCAGCCAGTTTTGAGGAACTGGTGAGCATGGTTGCGGACAACCCGACCACGGCCGCCTCGTGCTCATCGATCGCTGCCAGGATGCCGTCATGCGGCATATTGGTGCCCAAAAAGCGGACATCCCATCCATCAAAATCAAGCACATCTGCCGCCATGTGCGCTCCCAATTGATGGAATTCTCCCTGCATACCCGAAACCACAGCCTTGCCTCGCTTTGTCGACGAGGGGTTATGCTGCGAATACACCTGGGCGAGGACATACTGCGTCGTGGCCGTGGCCGTATGCTCACGCGCCACACTGATGCGATTGGATTGCCATAGGCGGCCTATTTCGTGCATTGCTGCTGCGATGACTTCGGCGTAAACCGAGGCGGGCTCATTGGTGCGCAGGCATTCATCGACTACCGTCATTGCAGCTCGACGGTCGGCGCGCAGGACTGCTTGCAGGTAGGCACTCGAGCTGCGATCCATGTCGACGTCACTGGCGGACTCGCGGCCAAGGCCTGACACTGCGGCATCCAGGTAAGGTGTCGCGGCGGAAAGCGCTTCGGGAAAATCCTTCAGGACTTCGCGTATGTCCGCCAGGCTTTCGAGAATCATGCCCACATCAAGGTGGCGAGTATCCAGAACTGTCCTCAGCCAGCGGATATAGCCGATAAAAGCGTCGGCCGTCTGTAGTTCGATGGAAGAAGCCAGGAAATCCAGCGTATAGGCGGTGTCTTCGAGCGTGTGCTCGATACCCGATTTCCAAAGTTTGTAATCAGGGTGCCGATCGAAATACTTTTCCGAGGCACGACGGGCGAAGTCCAGCTTATTTTGGCGAAGAAAATCAGCGACCGATGGTAGTGACATAAGCATCTCAGTATTTTCCATACAGCGGCACGCAACTTGGGCACAGCCCGTGACTCAAGAACAGGCTGTTCCTCTGCAGGTATTCGGCGACGTCCTCCCAATGGTTGGCCGAACTCTTTACCTTGTGACAATACATGCAGATGGGGAGGACTTCCTGAATCTTCTTGAGGTGCCAGTAGGACGTGTCCAGAGCGTGCAGCGCATCGGTCAGCTCTAGGGATTTCGCTTCCAGCAGGCGTGATTTGCGTGCGTTTTCTCGAGCCAGCACAGTGATTTCATTATTTAAGGTCCGCATCATTTCTTCTGCCGCGATCAGATCGGAGACAGGGATTTCGCCGACCAGCATGGCACACTCATTCATGGGATAGAGGCGACTCCGCAGGGAAGTAACGTTGCCGTCGGCGCGCTGATAGTTGAGCAGAACCATCTCGAGCAACATGCGCTCCGCGTGCTGCGCCCAGTTGGCAGAGTCATCCGCGGACACCAGGTCGGCGATGCCGATCCCTTCAGCATTCTCGACTATTCCGGTGACAACGCGAAAGGCGGCGTTTGTACTCGTGATGAGCCAGTCAGGGCTGAGCGTCGCCACCGCGACATTTTCCGACTTCCAAAGGATGGATTCGTAGATGTGCGGCGGCTTTATCTGCTGTGTGTCCCACGAACTCATATCGAGACCCATGTTGTGCGACGGGGAGTATCTCCGATAGTACGCCGTGTAGTAGGTAGAATGGGCGACCGATGTCGATCCGGATTCCCAGAGGAATGATTGTTGCTGCACCAGCGAGTGCGGTCAGCTGAAGCGAATTATTCCGAGTTTTTTTGGATCCCCTTGATAGGCCGCCGCTACGCAGAGGGGATGTAATAGCTCAAAGGCCCGGTCCAGCCCATATTTTGTCTTCGATGGCAGTGGGAACTCGCTCCGGAATAAGGCATAGGCGCAGAAGTCTGCCATTTGAATAAACGAAGATTCCTTCGAATCGCGATAGACAATGTCTTCGAGTATCCGGTCCGTCGGGATGTTCTTGTAAGGGGATCCTCCCGGCCATGCGCCGTATTTACTGATGATCGGATTGTAGATGCACATCCGTCTAATCAGATGGGTGTAGTCCTTGCCTTGGTCATGAAATATGACGGCGTTGCTCTTCCATCCACTCATTGCTCGATTAATGCGGTTAATCAAACGTTCAAAGATTACTCGCTCGTTGGCCTTGGACGATATGGCATTCATCAAATAAGCATTCGGGATGGATGCTATGACAGCAAGCGTCTCACGGAAGATTTCGCACCGTCGGCCCTTTGGTACTGTCCGCAAACCTACCTTGCCTCTACCAGCCACAAAGTTGGTTGCATGCAGCTCCTTGGTGACGAACATTGCGTCTGAGGCTTTGAGCTGACGCCGGTGATTTTTGATTTGGAGTTGAGCGGTCTTCCAAGCTGATTCGTGAAAAATCAGTGCCGAATAGCAACGGCTTTTCTCATCTCCAGAATCGTCAATATAAACAAAGTGCATCTTGCTTTAGTCCCGCCTGAGGCTTACTCTGGCATTGCAGGGCTGGCCCACTTCTATCAATGGAAGAGGTGTTCGGTTCTGCTTTTGGATACCTGCGGCGCCCCGTCGAAAGCGGGGCGTTGCTCTTTTATTAGAAAGCCTCAGCTCAGATGCGCATAGGCATGAGGATGTAGCGGTACTTCACGTCTTCGCTGCCGTCTTCGGGGCGCATCTGGCCGGCGGATTGGGCGTCCTTGAACTCCAGGCGAACTTCGCCGGCCGTACCGATGGCCTTGAGGAAGTCGATCAGATACTGGCTGTTGAAGCCCACCACAAGCGGGTCGTAGTTGTACGGAGTCTCGATGGTGTCTTCCGATTCGCCCGAGTCGGTGGACGAGGACGACAGCTTCAGCTCGTTCTGCTCCAGGCGAATCTTGATCGCGCCTGAGCGCTCATCCGCGAACTGCGCGACGCGCTGGATCGAGCTCATCAGGTCTTCCGACCGCACGATGACGAATTTGTTGTTATCCCGCGGCAGCACCGCCTCGTAGTTGGGGAACTGGCCGGTCAGCTTGCGGCTGGTCAGCACGCGTCCACCCACGCGGAAGAACAGTGTCTGCTCATCATCAGCGAACTCCAGAGTCTCCGCCTCGGTCGTATTCAGCAGCGAAAGCAGCTCGCTGAGCGCCTTGCGCGGGATCAGAGTCTTCTTCTCGCCGGAGATGCCGTCCAGCGATTCGCCCAGCTTCTCGATATGCGCCAGGCGGTGTCCGTCGGTCGCAACCATCGCCATCGACTCCGCCTTCAGCACCAGCAGAGCGCCATTCAGCGTGTAGCGGCTCTCCTCGTTCGAGATGGAAAAGATCGTCTTCGAGATCATGTTCTTCAGTGACGCGACGGAGATCTTGAACGCGCCGGAGGTCGGGAACTCGGCCACGACGGGGAAGTTCGCGCGCGCCATGCCCACCATCTTGGTGTTTGATCGGCCTGCGCGGATCTGCACCCAATGGTTATCCATCAGCTTGATCGAGATGTCGCCTTCGGGCAGCAACTTGATGTAATCGAACAGCTTGCGTGCGGGAATGGTGCAGGCGCCGGGCTTCTTCACCTTGGCCGCGCAGCTTGTGCGCATGCTCTGGTCGAGATCGGTGGCGGTGATGGTCAGCTTGCCCGTTTCTCCATCGGCCGCGGCGCTGGCTTCGAACAGGAAATTCGACAGAATCGGTATGGTCGTCTTGCGTTCGACCACGGACTGCGCCGCCGTCAGTTCGCGCAGCAGTTCGGCGCGGGAGACGGTGATTTCAAGGTTGCCGGTGGGAGCGACGGTCGGCGCAGCGGGGGTGGTCATCTCGGGCTCCTGATCTCGTGCTGAGGTACGGGCTGTGGCTGCATCCTGCGTTACTGGCGTCATGCGACTTCTCCGGGAACTTCATTTGGAGGGATGTTGATTTCGAACGGATGCTGGCAAAACTTTACACCGAATCCGATGCGTTGTGCACACCCGACCGTCAGACATCCTGATTCTATTGGTTTGCGGGCTGTGCGTGTAACCGCCTTGTCTGTGGGAAAGCAAGCCATCTGGGTTGACGCCGCTTTCAGGATGGGCGGGCTTTGCTCGGGTACTGGTACTACTAAATACAAAGATAATGAAAGAGAAATACTAGTAGCAGTAGTAGGGTCGCTGGAAAAGTGGATTTCAGGCCGATGTACCAGACCGGCAAAGGGTTGAGGCCGATTCTGATTTAGAAAACCGGTCCGCACTTCTCGAACAAGCAGGAAGACTTGTGGACCGCGGCCCGGTTGCCACCCGTTTATCGTCATTCTTCACAGGGCTGTCGCTGGGGTTGGTTCCGCCGGACGGCATGTTTCGTGGTAATTTGGGACAAACCGCGCTCTATCAATATCCTAGAGGGGACGGTTTTTGAACAGTAGCGCAACAGGCCCGTAGGAAAACGAGACATCGCCAAGAGGGGTGCACGTATGAAGGTTTCCATCTTCGGAGCCAGTGGTGGCACAGGCAGCCTGCTGATCGAGCGCTGCCTGGCTGCAGGATACGACGTGACCGTGCTACTGCGGACGCCTGCGACGTTTGCGTTTCGCGACCGCGCTCGTGTGGTCGAGGGCAACGTGTTCGATGCGGCGGCGGTTCGGCAGACGGTAGAGGGCGCAGATGTTGTGCTGTCGGCTTTAGGTGCGAGGTCGCTGAAAAAGGAAGACGTTCTGGAGCGAGGGGTCCCGCTGATCGTCGACGCCATGCGGGAGACGGGCGTGCGGCGCATCATCGCGTTGGGATCAGCCGGAGCGCTCGACGACTCGCTGAAGAAGCAGCCGGCCTGGCGTCGATTTATTGTCCAGAATATCGTCTACAACACATTGCTGAAGCATGCGGTAGCCTCGCAGGTGTCGCAGTGGAAGACGCTGTCGGCGAGCGGACTTGACTGGACGATGGTGATGCCGCCGATGCTGGCGAACAGCCCGGCGCGCGGGGTCTACCGCGTCGACGGCGAAGCGCTGCCGCGCAATGGATCACGCATCTCGCGGACGGACGTGGCCGACTTCATGATGCTGCAGATCGGCAACCCGCAGTGGGTGGGTAGAGGGGTGTACATCGCGTGGTGAGTGACTGATCGGACAGCTGTCGGAGTTGCCGACTGTCGCACCCTTCCCCGCCTGGACTACTCAGGGGCGGCCACTGTATTGAGCCGATGATGAATTTGACGATATGTGCGAACAACAAGTGTGGATGCTGGCTTGCATAAAACGCAGCAACAACTAGTAGGGTTATCGCCGCTACTTTTGCCCAATGGAATCGACGGTCTGTCGCTTCTGGCTCTGCAGCCATCCTCTCAAGCTCCCCAGCGGCACGCAACTTCACAAGCACAACGGACTTGGGACTCTGCCGTTAGTGGCGCAGTTATGCCTGCACGCAGTCGGAGAGACTGAGGATGGCTGGCTTGAGCAAAAAACACCAAACGCTGGCTTCCCTTCTTGGGAAGCACAGCCCTGTATCTGATTTGGAAGTTTGTTTCCAACTTCTGGCCGCTGGGTTAGTGAGGGTATTTATTGCTATGGTCGGTTCCGAGCACGTTGATCGCTTTGATCTCCTCATAGCAGTCGCCACAAACGAGCTTGACCTCGATCAAAGCCTCACTTGCTTCGTTCCATTCGCCCCCATGGGCCAAGCGAATCTGTTCGCATGTGGAACACCAGGCGTCAGGATGTGGATTGGCCAGCGCGTCGTCGGCGTCAGTGAAGAATCCATGTTGACTTCCGTGTAATAGGTGATGACAGATGTAAGCCTGACGCCGATCACCGTGCTTAGAACAATGGACGGCAATCATATTGCGTCACTGTGATTGCGTCACTTAGCTCCAATGGCTGACACCCCAGTGACATTTTACGCAGGCCGCTCGTCGAACCGCACGAAAAACTGGGTTTTGAGAAACTACGGTCCTGGCACGCCTTCGATGCGGGAGCCGGTTTTGCCCACAACAAACATGTGCTCTCGTTTTCGCTCTGGTCGGCCTTTTGCGTCGCGTCTGAGCTACGAAAAGCACGAACTACCCTCCCCAGCTGAAAGCAGATGAATCACTAAATCCCGCAATACGGGTCGTCACCAAGGTCAATCCGATAGCCCGATTAACCGACTTTCGAGGAATCAGGTGGCTGATCGGGATGCCTGCTGGATAGCCACGTATAGTTCACCTATCGTGAAAGCTCGGACTGTGTAGTTGGTATCCGAAGTAGAGAACAGGCCCCCTTTCCCAAACCAAGCTGGGAAGCCCTCCGAGTTGAAAAGGTATTCGTTCGGACCAAGCTTGAAGATGGTCCGAATACCATTATCACCATTTGTGAAGTTCACCTTGAATCGCTTTTGAGCAGCCTCAAGTAGCTCGACGCCATCATCGCCAGTGATGCCCAGATCGCGCTCAAACTGAGTGGCAGGCGTGATCTGCTTCTCTGCAGGCACACGCGCCCAATCGCGAACAAATGCTGCAACGGCGTTGAATGTTGGTCCTACGTCCTTGCTATCCACGAGTAGACCCTAACGTATTTCGCGGACCCTGAGCCAAAGGTGACGGTATGGCGTACAAGGGATCCTTTGTGGCCCCCCTGCGAAATTGCCGAAAACGTGACTTCAGAGCGGGCACTCATAGAGATTCATTCATGGGCGAGGCCTGTGTGCGATGAGTCTCGATGAATGGGCACGCGCGTGGATGGGTGTTGATGTTTAATCTGGAATCCTGAAGTCATACACCCTGCCGGCGGCGCTGCCTCCCGATCGTGCGTCTCCGCTCGATCCCCCGGCCATGGTTGCCTGCTGGCCGGTGCCCATGAAGAAGGCGTACTCTTCAGGTTTCAATCCCTGGGTGTGAGTGATTTTGTAGACGCGGATTCCGGCGTGCTCTGCGGTGAAGTCAAGCTGCTTATCGCGTTTGATTCCGGATTTGCCGCCGGTAACTCCGCCGAAGGAGCCTACCTCAAACTCGCGGTGGTCCCCCTTTCTTTTCCAGCTTAATCAGAGCGTAGTCGGCAGCGCTGCTGCCATCCGGAACATAGATATAGAAGGTCGGCTGACGCTCATTGACGACGTGGCTGGATTGGGGGCCGTTGAGGGTCGCATCCCAGTGCTCATTCCTCATGCCGTAGGTGAAGAAACTGCCGGCCTTACCGCCTACCTTCGAGTTGCTGATGGCCTAGCCCTCGATGAGGACGAAGGCGTTGCCGTTCTTCCAATAGACGCCGACTTCGGGTGGCGGGAGGTTCGGGTCGTTCGACACCACGGCCGATGCTCCTATAACGACGGGGGCCTGGGGCGGGGTTGGGTTGATCATCACCTTGATGACAGGGTCGGAGACTTTGGCTGCCTTGAGTTCCTTGAGACCGGCGAGGCTGGTATCGAATTTGAGGGTGGTGCCGGCGCTGGCACTGCGGATCTTCTCGATGATGACGTCGTCTGAGAGGCCCATGGAGGTCATCTCGATGACGTCTTTGTTGATGATCCGGGTGGCGAGTTCCTGGCTACCCATGGAGGCGGGAAAGAGGCAGGACAGAAGGATGGCCAGATGGGAAGTCGTCGCATGAGACCCCTCGCCAAAGTCTTTGACTTTGGAGTTGCGATGCGGTCACTACGTACGTCTGGGCGCCCGGGACTGGTGTGGATGGGATTACGCTAAGATCTAGCATAAAACGGTGTCCCGGGCTGTGTAACTGCCGAGGTGGTCACGGAGGCACTGCTCTCTACGAACTCGGAGACGGCACATGGAGGAAGCCAAAGGCTGAGTGCGCTGACTACTAGCTCGGGGTAGCCTCCGCAATACGGGGCTGCCGTTAAAGACGCCTGCGGATCCATTGTTACCGAAATCCTGACTGCGGTGGTCATCTCATCCCTTACGACATCGCGTAGATACTCGCATACACATCAGAAGATCTGACGAGATCGAGCGCAGAAAACGCCCGGAACAAGGCCGGGCGTTTTCTGCGCTGGTTTACAACTGTGCCTCTTGGCCGAACGCACTGAGATCAGGCAACGAATCGACGGCGTACTGCGCCGACCACGCCCATCAGCCCTGTCCCAAGAAGGACCAGGCTGGAAGGCTCGGGCGTCACGTTTGGGCCGGCGCCATCGCTGATGACTGTATATGTGACTGGCCCAGCGGCTCCGGCGACAAAGCCCGGCTGCCCAGCCAGCGGCGTATAGACGGCTCCGTTGTTGGCTTCGGTTCCGACCTCATTGATGGTGATTGTATTTGTATAGAAACTTGTAGGAGGCCCAGAGGTATCGGCGAGGCTGTCGAACCCGTCGAGGTTGTAGGAATAAAAGGCTAAGGTCCCGTTGATGGCGTTGAACCTGACTACATCCAAGATGAGGCCGTCAGACTTAGAGCCAGTTTCCTCGCGGAGCAGGACGTCTCCAGCTACGAGGCCGGGGGGGCTGAGAAGATCGTAGGTTAGAACATTCGACAGACCGCCGGGTCCTGGATCGTTCTTGAGCGTTCCGGTCAGCGTCTGACTGAAATCGCTTGTATTCGTGAAAAGTCCGTGACCGTTCTCGTCAACGGTGATGCTGACTGAGAAGGATGCGGCGTGAGCGAGTGAAGTGATCAACAAGGCAGGGGCAAGCACGACAAGGAGCTTTCTCATGAGGGAATCCTTCTGGAGTGATTTGCTTTTCAATTGAACCGTGGATGCAACGGATGTCATTATTACAGCACTTCAAACACCATCTGGAAATGCTTGAAATAATTGGCATTCTCATTTGAGGATGTGAATTACTTTGCATAAAATAAGTAACTATTTTCATGATGGTTGGCGAATGCGGCCGGAACGGGCGCAGCCACCCATCG
The DNA here is from genome assembly GCA_025357875.1 of Granulicella sp. Classification (GTDB taxonomy): domain Bacteria; phylum Acidobacteriota; class Terriglobia; order Terriglobales; family Acidobacteriaceae; genus Edaphobacter. The sequence continues at coordinate 28,662 of JANYLK010000032.1, read as the reverse complement.
CGATTCGGTCCGCTTCGATCGCAAGACCACCGCGCGGGCCCCCATGCACCAGGATTTTTCGGCGTAGCAGTTGCCGTGCCGCTGATCCCATACAGCTTTGCCTTGCCACCGGTCCCGCGAAAACGGGTCCCGCAATACGGGGTTATAGGTAGAGTGACCTGCGCAAGGGTCGCTCAAAGACACTTACCGAAAACTAGACTTTTCAGGCGTCTCAATCGAACACCCTCCGGTATCCTTCAATGATCATGGTGAAACCATCCTTTCAGGAACTAGCTGGATTTCATCCGAACTTGGGCGGAACTACCGACCGAACGGTCCATCAGACCAGATACGGAGTTCGAGCGTGACTTAGGTGTTACAGGAGATGACGGAGGCGATCTTCTTCATCAAGTAGAGGAGCGTTTTGCGATTCAACTCTCAACAAAGGAAGACGGTTACCGAAAGACATTTGGCCTAGAGAAGAATGAGTATTTATTCAACCCCGAAGGCTTTCCACTCTGGGAGCTTCTCCCGTTTGTTCCGAAAGCTACCGTCAGGGTCTTCACTGTTGGAGAGCTTTATGACGCAATCGCGACAGCCGCTGAGCAATCGAGTTAGATCTAGCAAGGGTCTCTCGCAAGATGCGGCTGAGACTTATATTCGGTGAGACGCCTCGAAAACGGGGTTTGTGGCAAGTACGAATCTCCCCGCTCACTTTGGCGCGCACGCGACGTTGAATGGCCGAATTTATCGATGGTATGCAAAGGACAGGGAGACTGCGTGGCTTCGCGAGTTACGGTCCGGCGTAAAATTGAGATGTTGCGAAAATTGCGCTTGAACTGGAGCTTCCGTTGGCAGATACGATCTTCGATGTAGTGGTGGTGGGCGGTGGCCCGGCGGGATATACCTGCGCGATTCGCGCCTCGCAGTATGGGTTGAAGGCAGCGCTGATCGACGCGAATGATCGGCTGGGCGGGACGTGTCTGCTGTGGGGCTGCATTCCCACCAAGGCGATGCTGTTTACCGCTGAGATATGGGACCACCTGAAGCATGCGGACAAGTACGGCATCGACGGCGTGGCCGAGGCGAAGTTGAACTGGAAGAACGTCGTGGCACGCAAGGACGACGTCATCATGCGCCACACCAAGGGCCTCGACTTCCTGATGAAGAAGAACAAGATTGCCACCTTCAAGGGCTTTGGCAAGCTGACCGGCGGAGCGAAGGATGGAGTGTTCTCCGTTGACGTGAAGGGCGCGGACGGCAAGACGCAGACGGTGAAGGCGAGAAAGGTCGTGCTCGCGACCGGGTCCGACGCGCGCATGCTGCCTGGCTACACTGCCGACGAGACGATCCTGACGAACATTGAAATCCTGAAGATCCCCGAGATGCCGAAGTCGCTCGTCATCATCGGTTCAGGCGCGGTGGGCGTGGAGTTTGCGTCGATCTTCAAGAGCTTTGGCGCCGAGGTGACGATCCTCGAAATGCTGCCGCGCGTTGTGCCGGTGGAAGACGAGGAGATCTCGAAGGAATTGCTGCGGCTCTATAAGAAGCGCGGCATCGACGTGAACCTCTCCATCAAAGATACGAAGATTGAGAAGAATAAAGACGGCGCACTGGTTTCGTGGACTGACGCCAACGGCAAGCCGCAGACGAAGCAGGCGGAGAAGGTGCTGGTTGCCGTAGGCCGCTCGCCGCGCACCGCCGACCTCGGGCTGGATAGGACCAACATCAAGCCCGACCGCGGCTTCGTCATGACGAACGAATGGATGGAGACGACTGAGCCGGGCATCTACGCGATCGGCGATATTGTCGGCGGAATGCCGCAGCTGGCGCACGTCGGCTCGATGGCCGGGCTGGTTGTCGCAGCGCGCATGGCCGGCAAATACGCGAAGGCGATCAACCGCCAGCGCATTCCGGGTTGCACGTATACCGATCCGCAGATCGCCTCCGTTGGGCTGACGGAGACGCAGGCCAAGGAGAAAGGCTTCCAAGTCAAAGTTGGGAAGTTCCCCTTCGTCGGCAATTCAAAGGCGACGATTCTGGATGCGCACGACGGCTTCATCAAGGTAGTCACGGACGCGAAGTACGGCGAAATTCTCGGCGTGCACATCATCGGGCCGTTCGCGACGGAGATCATCGCAGAGTGCGTGACGGCGCTCGAACTTGAAGCCACGGTGGAGGAGATGATGTTCACTATCCACGCACATCCGACGGTCGCTGAGGCACTGCTGGATGCGTTCAGCAGTGTGCAGGGCATGCCTATCAATGTGTAACCGCCTTTAGGCGAGAGGTCGTTAGTGTCAGGTCCTGTCGGCAGCGCATATCCCGGTAACCTCTCGATGTTGGCGGGCGGGTGTTTCATGGCATTTCTTTCCATAAGATCTGCAATATCCGCGTACAGACGGCGGTTAAGCCCACAAGATAGTTCAGGTCAGAAGAGCTGGCAAGCTGATGCAGGCTTGTCTGTCATCGCTTTTCTAGCTTTTGTTTTTGCGCCGTACGCGCTGTGGGTTCACAGGTAGATGCGCCCGACGCTTTCTCGAGCGCCGAAGGCAAAGCGGTGAATGGGCCACGCATTCCCCGGGGCTTTTTGACACTTTCCCATAAATGGGGGACTCTCGGAGTGTGAAGACGACGCTCGAGATTCCCGATCCGATCTTCCGCCGGGCCAAGTCGGTTGCGGCCCAGCGCGGCGTTGCATTGCGCGTCTTCGTCACCGAAGCTGTCGAAGAGAAACTGGCCGCCACTTCCAACAAAGAGCAGAAGCCCTGGGTTCGGCTGGCGGGTGGTCTGAAGCATCTTCACAAAGAGACGGCGCGGATCAACGGAGTCATGAAGCGCGAGTTCGAGCAGATTGAATCTGAGGACTCAGGGTATTAAGCTCGTTGGATGGTGAGCGGTTGACATCATGATGTCTCTGGTGAAAGCATCATGATGTGCGGACTACACTGACCATCGACGACGATGTGGCGACCCTTTTGAAGAAGGAGAACCGACGTTCCGGCGAGCCTTTCAAGCAGACGGTCAATCGATGTCTGCGCCTGGCTCTCACTGGACCTCCGCAACGTGTTCGGCCAAAGCCTTTCAAGGTCACGCCGATCGATCTTCAACTGCCTGAAGGCATCAATCTGGACAAGACCTCCGCGATCCTCGAAGCGCTGGAAGGTCCCCTGCACCGATGATCGTAATCGACGTCAATCTGCTCCTCTACGCGCACATGAAGTCTTCGGCGTTCTACCGCCCCGCGCGCGCGTGGTTCGAGAAAACCCTGTCCTCGGGTGAGGAGGTCGGGATTCCGCTGCAAAGCGCGATGGCATTTCTGCGAATTACAACCAACCAGAACATCCCTCTTGGCAGATTGGAGATGTCCTCGGCGCTCAACATCGTGGATGCATGGCTTGGGCAACCCAACGTGGAGCTTCTGTACCCGACAGAAGCGCATTGGCCGATATTTCGGCGAATGCTCTTAGAGGGAAGAGCCGCTGGCGTTCTCGGCACAGATGCACACCTGGCGGCATTAACGTTGGAATGCGGCGGTACGCTTTGTTCGACGGATTCTGATTTCGCACGCTTTCCGGGCCTGCGCTGGCATAATCCACTGGCAAGCTGATGCTTAGTGATCTGCCTCCGAGGTCTATACTTTTTTTATGCAGAACGAATTTACTGCGGTGATTGAGCAGGACGGCGAATGGTTTGTAGGCTTCTGCCCAGAAATTCCTGAAGCGAACGGCCAGGGCCATTCGATTGAGGAGTGTCGCGAAAACCTGTCGCAAGCCATTGCGCTTGTCTTACAGGACCGCCGCGAGGATGCGCTTCGTGGTTTGCCGCCCGAGGCTATCCGGGATGTGGTGCGCGTGGCGTGAAGCGTGAAGACCTGCTGCGCCACCTGCGTCAACATGGATGCTATCTAAAGCGTGAGGGTGGTTCTCATTCGCTTTGGATGAACCCGGCAAACGGCAACATGCAAGCAGTTCCACGGCACAACGAAGTCGCAGAGATGCTTGCGAAGGGTATCTGCAAGCGGCTCGGCCTACCCGACATCGCCAAACGGTGAATCGTGTTCATTCATCTTCTCCATCTCGGGCGTGTGGCTTACGCGGAAGGCTTGGCCATTCAGGCTCGCGTCGTCACGGCGCGGAAGGCTGGTGCGATTGGCGACACGCTGCTGATGCTGGAACATCCTCCGGTCATCACCCTTGGCCGGAACTCTTCGCGCACGAATGTTCTGGCCAGCGATGAGTGGCTCGCGAGTCGCGGCGTCGAGTTGCACGAGATTAATCGCGGCGGCGATGTTACGTATCACGGGCCGGGGCAGCTCGTCGGCTACCCGATCTTTGATCTGCGCGGCGATTTGCCGGGTAAGCGCGGACCACATTTGGGGCCTGTTGATTTTGTTCGGATGCTGGAGGAGGCGCTGATTCGGACGTGCGCGGATTTCGGGGTGATGGCCAAACGCATTCCTAAATGTACCGGCGTGTGGACGTTCGGCGGCGAAGACTCTGGAACCGGATTTCTACATCCCATCCTTACCGATGAACTACATCCCATCCTTACCGATGAAGCTGGTAAGGATGGGGCACTCGAGTTTCAGGGGCGGCTATCGCAAGTCCGCGAAAAGAAGCTGGCGGCTATTGGCGTGCATGTCTCGCAGGGTGTTACGTCGCATGGATTTGCGCTGAACGTCACCACCGACCTGCGCGACTTCGACTGGATCGTTCCCTGCGGCATCACCGATCGCGGTGTCACCAGCCTGGAACTCGAGGCCGATCCTGCGACCGAGCCGACGATGGAGCGCGCGATGAACTCCGTGGCCCGCAACTTTGGGAGAACGTTTGAGCGGCAGATGCTCTGGTGTGAGTCGGTCGACCAACTTCTGGCGGCTGGAAACGATCGGGCCTGAGGTGCAAGGTGCTTTCGTGAGGTGATATTTCATAGCTCACGACTGCGACGCCATGAAGCATCCAACTGGAGCAAAGACTTATAATCACAGGGCGAACGCTTGCGCCCAGAGCGCCGAACAATTCTGGAAGGAATACCATGCCGACTGATGTAGTAATGCCCCAGATGGGCGAATCGATCACTGAAGGAACTCTCACCAAGTGGCTAAAAAAAGTCGGAGATACGGTCCAGCGTGACGAGCCGCTGTTCGAGATTTCGACCGACAAGGTAGACGCGGAGATTCCCTCGCCCGCCGCCGGCACGCTGCAGGAGATCAAGATTCAGGAGGGCGCGACCGTCCAGATCAACACCATCGTCGCTGTCATCTCCGAAGGCGGTGCTGGCTCTGCTACCGCGGCCGCTCCGGTCGCCACAGAGAGCGCCGCAGCTCCAGCGGACGACTCCGTGACGCCGGCTGCGATCGATTCGCCAGCTACGGATGATGAAGCTCCCGCCCCTGCGGACGCACCCGCCTCGACTTCCACCGATGCTGGCGCGACAAGTTCCGGTGGCGGGACCGACATTCCCATGCCGCAGATGGGCGAGTCCATCACCGAGGGCACCATCACCAAGTGGTTGAAGAAGGTCGGCGAGTCGGTCGCCCGCGACGAGCCGCTCTTCGAAATTTCCACGGATAAAGTCGATGCGGAGATTCCTTCGCCGGTCGCCGGCGTGCTCACCGAGATCAAGGTTGAGGAAGGCGCGACCGTCCAGATCAACACCATCGTCGCGGTGATCGGCGGCGGTGCGGCCAAGCCGACCGCTGCGTCTCCTGCTGCCACGAAGACTGCCGCTGCTGCTCCGAAGGCCGATGCCGTGGCCATGGGAACTTCCGCGCAGGTCGAAAGCGCGCCTGCCGCCGCAAGCTCTGCCACATCGGCAGAAAAGCTGCGCTCGTCGCCGCTGGTGCGCAAGATTGCCAAGGACAACAACGTCGACCTTGGCCAGGTTCCCGGCACAGGCTCGTCCGGGCGCATTACCAAGACGGATATCCTCAGCCATCTTGAAAATCCGACCGCCAACCCCGCACCCGCAGCACTGCCTGCTGCCTCCGCTCCCGCGCCTGCCGCTGCGGCTCCGGTGAAGACTTCCGCTCCCGCGCCAACTCAGACGCTCGGCGATCTGGTCCCCATGACCAAGATGCGCAGCATCATCGCGCGCCGCATGGTCGAATCCAAGCACACCAGCCCGCATGTCCACACCATCTTCAAGGTGGACATGACGCGCATCGTCCGCCTGCGCGAGAAAGAGAAGTCGAAGTACGAGCAGCGCAACGGCGTCAAGCTTACTTACATGCCGTTCATCACGCGCGCCGCCATCGCGACGCTGCGCAAGCATCCCATCGTCAATGGAGCGGTCGAGGGCGACGCCATCCGCTACAACAAAAACATCAACATCGGCATCGCAGTCGCGCTCGAATGGGGACTGATTGTCCCCGTCATCAAGCAGGCGGAGGAGAAGAATTTTCTCGGCGTGGCCCGCTCCATCGTCGACATCGCCGAGCGCGCACGCGGCAAGAAGCTCGCACCAGACGAGATCTCGGGCGGGACGTTTACCTTGACGAACTCCGGCATCTTCGGCGAGCAGTTCGGCCTGCCCATTATCAATCAGCCGCAGGCGGCGATCCTCGGCATCGGCGGCATGAACAAGGAAGCCGAAGTGCTGACCGACAAGGATGGCAACGACTCCATCGCGATCCGCACCATTCAGCGATTCGCGTTAGGCTTCGACCACCGCATCGTCGACGGCGCCGACGCCGGCAAGTTCATGTCCGACTTCAAAGCCTATCTGGAAAACTGGAGCGAAGACATCGGGTAGGGGTCTTTGGCATGATCCTACTTGATGGGCCAAGCAAGAGCGGCTAGGTCCGCCACACTTCCCCGGCCACCAACACACCGACTCATCATTCTCGCAGAGCCTACAGTAGTGACTTTGCCTTTAGCACCAGCGCTACAGCTTCATCCGCCGTTGGAGCGACCGCCGACAGATGTCCCATCTTGCGACCCTTGCGCGGGCGAAGCTTCTCGTAGAGATGCAGCCGCACCCCCGGCACCCCGAGCGCTGCATCCCAGTGCGGCACGCGCGAGCCAGCGGTTTTGCCCGCTTCGGCCGGACTAAGCCACAGGTCGCCCAGCAGATTCGCAATCGCGCAGGGCTGCACCACGTCCGCATCGCCCAACGGCAAATTGCACACCGCGCGAACAAGCTGCTCGAACTGGCTGGTCACGCAGGCGCGCTCGCTGGCGTGATAACTGTTATGCGGACGAGGTGCCAGCTCGTTAACCAGAAGCTGACCATCTTTTGTTACAAATAGCTCCACCGCAAGAATTCCTTCGAGCAGGAACGTATCGGCGATGGATTCGGCAAGCTGCTTCGCCTCTGCAGCCATCGCGTCCGGAAGCGGTGCTGGAATCACGCTCCAAGTAAGGATCTGATTGTCGTGATGATTCCAGGCGGCAGGATAGACCTTCACTTCGCCACGCGGAGAACGGGCGACGAGGATCGAAATCTCGCGGTCAAGATCGACCGCTTGCTCGACCACGCCTGGCCCTTCGCCAAGCGCCTCCCACGCGCTGCGGATCTCCGCCTCTACAGCGCTCGGCGTGCGATCCGCCGTGAACCCAACCTTGCCTTGGCCTCGTCCGTCATAGCCGCCAGTCGCGCTCTTGCAGAAACACCGTCCGCCTAGCGCCGCGACCGCTTCACGCAGTTCGTCGAGCGAGCACACAGCCTTGTACCTCCCAACCGGGAAGCCATTGCGCAGCAGCCAGTCCTTCTGCTCGATGCGGTCCTGAATGATGGCCAGCATCTCCCGGCTCGGACGCACCGGCGCGAACCCGGCCGCCGCATCCATGCTGGCCAGCGAGATCTGCTCAATCTCCAGTGTCACCACATCGCAACCCCGCGCCAGCCTTGCCGCTTCCTGCGCGTCGGTCCAGTCCGCCTCAACGCACTGATCGACGACAAAGCGCGCGGGACATCCAGGATCGGGGTCGAGCACATGGATGCGATAGCCCATGCCGCGCGCGGCCATCGCGGTCAGGCGCCCAAGCTGGCCGCCGCCAAAGATTCCAATTGTTGCGCCCGGTAACAGGGTCGGAACAGCAGCCACTCTCACGCTGGAACCTCGGGATCGAGCGTCTGCGCGAGCACCTCAGCTTGTCGCGCCGCGCGCCATGCAACCAATTTTGTGCGCAGTGCGGAGTCGGTAGTCGCAAGCATTTGCACCGCCAGCAGGCCAGCGTTGGCCGCTCCTGCCGCGCCTATCGCCATCGTTGCCACGGGAACGCCCTTCGGCATCTGCACAATCGACAGCAGCGAATCAAAACCCTGCAGCGCGGTCGCCGCAATCGGCACGCCGAGCACGGGCAGGATGGTCTTCGCCGCCACCATTCCAGGAAGATGAGCCGCGCCGCCCGCGCCCGCGATGATGACGCGCAGGCCACGGGTTACGGCCGAGTCGGCGTATGCAAACATCAGGTCCGGCGTGCGATGCGCGGAGACCACCTTCACCTCATGCGGCACGCCAAATTCGCGCAGCATGTCAACCGCAGCGCGCATCACGGCATAGTCGTTGCGGCTCCCCATAATCACCCCGACCAGGGGTGCGGATTGTTGCTCGGCTGGCATGGCCCGATTATACGGAAGCAGGCGCGTAGCAAGTTAGCTCGCCGCCGGACCGGCCACCGTCGCTGGATTCTGCGCCCACAGACTTGCGTTGAGGCACTCAACCACGCCATCGACGATCAGGTTGAGACCCGCCGTAAACCTGGGCGCGTCGGCGATCTGTTTTGTGCTCACCGCGCCTGCCATGTTAATACTCGAACTGACGATGGAGATCGCGGCATCTTTCTTCTGCACGCCGGACTTGGCGCCGTAAAGCGCCTCCACACCCTGCACAAGACTGGGAAGAAGTGAAATGCCTCGCAAGAATAACTTCAAGAAATCCATGTGTGTCTCCTGTATGTTGTAACCACAATTGATGTATGTGTCAGCGACGTCGCATAAGGAAATTGACAGCCACATGCGCGAAGGTAAGCAGGCCCCCGAATGCCGTAGCCATCCCCTTCAGGCGCTGCACGGTTTGCTCGTGGTCCAGCATGCGGCCCTCGATGTGTGCCAACCTCCCCGGTTGTCCATTGCCTACAATCTCCTTCATCTGGTTCTTCAAAACGCTAAGGTCAGCCAGAACTTGCCCTTCGAATTCGGTCATGATTGCTCCTTGTTCGTCACTACGCGACTGGAAGATTCGTGAACACAGCGCTGGAATGTCGCGAGTAGAGCGGCGGATTCGCAGCGTCGTAGGCGCGCACGTAATACCGCTCCACCTGTGCCGATCGCGGAATCACAAAGCTGCGCAACGGACTACGTAGCACGAGGTCCGGACCGCTACCCGCGCCAAAGCCGAAGTCGCGTAACCGTACCTCGAAGCCGCCACCTGTGGGCGGGTCATCACCCGCGTCAATCTGCAGAGCACTCCCCGTCGCACTGTCAACGGTGAGCTGCTGCAAGTCTGCAAGCACCGCCCCCGGCTCAGTGGAAGCCGTCGGCGGCAGATACGCGTCAGTAGCAATCGCCTCGGAGAGCGTGATGCCAAGCGCCTCGGCCCAGTCGTTTGCAAAGGCCATGCGGTAGCTGAGCGCCTCAGGTCGCGAGTGCCCATCCACGATCGCGACCTGGCGCACAATCACGCTCAGCGTCTGACCGTTAGCGGTAATCGCGAGAACGTCGCCAGGCCACACGTCCGCGGGATTCGTCGCTGTATACGAACCGGAGATCGCGGCCGCGCGGCTGCATGCGAGCCTCAAAGTGGCTTGCACCGCTGCCTCGCAGTCCTGGCTGGATCGAGCATGCGGGCGAACAACTTTGCCCAGCCACCGCGCTGTTCCTGGCATCCCACTCGCAGCTTCTGCCGCAACGCTGGTAGCATCGTCAAGCCGCGCGACCGCACGACTTCGGCCCCGATACAGAACGGTGACGATTTCGTCCGCTATCGGAATGCGTCCTGCAACAAATGTAACCAGCCCGGTTGCAGACATGATGCAGTCAGTGCCTTGGCCCGCAATTCCGATCAGGCAGGTCTGTCTAGCGCCCCCAGGCAGGGTACTTACGATCCATGCTGAGCTCGATTCTCCGACCCAGCAGGAGCCTATCGATCCCGTCATCGCCAAGCTGTCAACAGCGGCAAAGGTGCAGTGTGCCGGCGAGGTAGCAACCGCGCCGTCATAGAGCACCATGGCAGGCGTATTGGAAGCATTGCCCACGTCGACGAGATCGAAGACCAGCGACATCGGCGAATCCACAACTCCTCCACCGGAAGACTCGATCACGCCGTCTACCCTGGCGTAATAGGTCTGCAACACTCGCTGCATCTCCGGAGAATGTAACCGAAGTCGTAGCGTGTATGCATGCCCTTCCAACAATATGTAACTAGTTCCGATTTCCGACCCGTCGACGAAGGGCGTAAGAATGGTCGAGCCGCCACTTTGCCGCACGTTATATCCGGCAAAGCAGTTGGAGCGTTGAATTGGACCGGAGTACAGCCCGCACAGCACGCCATCACTCAACCCGGTGATTCGCACGTCGCCCGCTTCGACCACGATCGTGCCTCCAAGCTCAACCTGGTCGATTGCCGCCAGCGTGGTCTGGCCGCCGAAGCCAGTACCGCCCGACATCGTCAACCCACCACCGCCAAGGGAAAGATGCGAGCCCGGATCGGTGACGCTCCAGGTCCGCAGATTAAATTTTGCCTGGTTGAAACTGTCCGAGATCAGCGTTGGCTTATCCACACGAAACGGCTCCTCCGAAAGCTGAAAAGCCGCAGTTGTCCCATCGCCCGAAAACACTTGAGTAATGAATGCTCCAGGCTCGATCTCGCCAGTCAGCGTGACATCGTTCGCCATCTCCTTCACCATCGCAGTCTTCAACGCAGCGATCTGCAGAGTTCCACCGCCATCCCCCGCGTCGAAATCGAGAGTGTGAGTTACTGAGCCGATCGTCTGCAGGCCAAGCGCACCATCCAGCACGCGATACGCAGCATATACAGACGCTGCAATTTCGGAAGCGTTCGTAGACCAGTGCTGCGCCGCCTCAGGCGTAAACACCCCAACCGCCTTGTCATTCACGACACCCGAAGTTGTTAGCAGGCCAGCGTCGGTGCGTGTGGTCAGCGACGAAAGCAATGTTCCCCCAGCAACTGCAAAACCCGCACCGGTCAGCGTCGTAGCCTGCTTGTCGAGCAGCCACTCATCGCTGATGGCAGAGAAGGCAACGCGATACACCGGGCCGGCAAGCCCCACGCCAATGTAGACCGGAACTGGTTCGGTAGCGAGGTAGCCTGTAAACAGGATCGTCCCGCTATTCGACGAGACCACAACCCGCGCCCGCCGCACAGGTACAGCCAGCGCAGATGCCCCGCCAGGATTCGAAGCCGCTCCAACGTCGAGCGCGCCGCTACATCGCGATGGAGTATTGAGCACGCGTTCGATCGTGAAGGGCGCCTCCGCCGAAACCGCGTCGGAGTAATCGACCGCGCCAAGTTCGTCGAGATTGTTGATGGTAAGGATCACGACGCCACCACAGTTCCGAGTCTCGGCAGGCCGCGCATCTCGCGCACCTCGTCGATGGTGAGTACACCGACCTTCAGCAGTTCTGTCTGCATCTGTACCTCCTGCATCTCGTCGCGTGTCTCGAGGTCATTGAAGCTGAATTTAAACTCGCGCCATCCAAGTTTCTTCGCGAACAGGTCGCGCGTAATGTGTTCGGCTACCAGTTTCGCGACAGGAACGATTGCGCTTTGGAAGGCCTCATCGGCCATCTCTCCGGCGGTCGAGCGGTTGACGTCCTTCTGCAGGCCGAGCATCATGGGCGGCAGCTCAAACGCATTCGCGATCATCTTCAACAGGAATTCCTGCCACTGGATGCGCAGGTCCGCGTCGGTGCCACCGGCGAAGCGCAGCACCTCGGGCTTCTGCTCGCAGCTGAGAATCGGCACGCGGCCGGTGCCTTCGATCTCATCCTGCCACCAGCGGATCAGGCGGTCGTGCTGCTCCGGAGTCGCCTCGTTCAACCACAACGCATACTGAACAACCGAGTTTGAGGCGAGCCTTCCGGCGTAGCGATTTGCTGAGAGAAATTGATTCACGGTCTCGAACGCAACTTCGAGGCGGCCAAGTCCAAACGGTGTGTGGCTGCGCGGGTTCAGGCGGATATACATTAACTCGTCGTCGAGCAGAGGGATATGTTTCTGCGTTCCAAGATTCCCGCGCGACTGCGCATAGCGAGGCTTGGCCGGGTCGCCATCCCAGGCCGTGTCGATCTCGATTGTGGCTCCGTCGACCGCCCACAGATGAAACGGCCGCAGCGCATCGCCGGTCGCTTCCATCTCCACCGATCCGAAGCCACCGACTAGCAGATCTTCCAGCACCTGCTCAATTAGCGTGCGGAAACTGTCGCTGACGTTGGGTTCTTCAAGGCAGCGGCGCAGCACCTGCATGCGCGCAGCCGCGTCGGGAACTTCGACATCGGAGTAGCCACGGCGCAGCTTGATCTTCCAATCCATGCTGGCAATCTTGTCTTTCACCACGTTGATCGCGCGCCGGGCCACGGGTGTCTCGGCAAATTTGCGCAGGTTCGCGGCGGTCGGCTTGGGAGTGATATTTCGTCCCGCCCGGCCCTGGCTGTAGGGACTCAGGATCGAGGGCAGCATCGCCGTCTTTCGCTCGCCTCTGGTCGCGTCTCCCGCGGCGGCGTCAAGTTGTTCGACTCTCGCGAACCTCTGCCATGCATCCGTAACTTGTCTTCGAAGACCCACGTCCTCACCCCTTTCAAAGGTTGACTGCAGAAAAAATGGCACAGCCAATTCGCTGTGCCTTCCGGTGGTAGATACGTTGCTCGTTCTTCGTTGTGCAGCCCCGTTGTGCCTTGCAGCCTTTCGTACAACGGACATCGGACAACGTTTTGCGCTTACATTCGTAAATCGATGCGTGCGGTTTCCGCCGCGCGGGCGAGATCGTTCATCGTAATCACGCGGATCTGCTGGGTCTCCATCGTCTCCACGCCGAAGCGATATCGTTCCGTGCTCTCGTCCTGCAGATCCTCCTTGCCTTCATCGGACACGGATCGCAACGACTCAACCACCGCGGTCAGCTCCAGCGTCGCGCCCTCCACGCGCTGGACGCCTTCATACAATCGCGGCGCGGACCACGCTAGTACCTTGGCAGCCTCGACATCACCTTCCAGCGACACTGCGTGGAACATCTTGATGACTCCGTTGGGGCGGTATCCGCAGTCGATCTTCATAGGATCGCCAGGTCGCGTGTACAGTGATGCGGCAATGCGTTTGCGCATCAACGCCCACACGCCCGCGCGCTCGAATTGCGTCCGCATGGCGACGGCAATAGCAGCCCGCCCAGTGCGCCGGCGGTCCTGTTTCACCTTCAGCGGCTCGACATACATCTTCATCAAAAGCTCCAATTCAGCGACGACGTTTTCTGCGAGACACGCTCGCGGTTCAGTCATCTGTACCGAGTTTGAAAATGTGTCCTCAATCATCGCGAGCACGGGCTTGGTGTCCGCCGTGCCCAGTCGCATCCGTGTCGCAATCTCACCCTCCAGTGCCTCCAGCATGCTGATGTCCGCATCGGCGTCCATGCAGCGGACGCGGCTCCAGTCGCGCGTGAATCGCAAGTGCGCCGCATCCGGCCGTCCAGCCTCGCGCAGCAGCACGCCGATGTTCGTGAACTCGCCCTTGACCGGGTCCGGTACATAACGGATCAGAAAGAACTCGCAGGGAAGACGATGTGGCACTTCGGACTCCTTTCGTAGGAGGTACTAGGTTCGAGGTACGAAGTTCGAGTCCCAGTTAGTCATCACTAAGTACGAGCTGAGGCAAAGTTCCTGACAACTGAGCAGCAATTTATCTGCCATCCATTTCATCATCGGCAATCTCCTTTGAATTATTGCGCCACTAGTCCTTTGCACTTCCTCGAACTCTAATTCACAAACTTCCCAGCCGCCGCTTCTACAAACTGCCGCGGCACGGCAACACTAATCTTCGTCTCCCACATCGGGAACGGCTCCCGATTCGAATCCCGAAACGACGCGATCAACTCGCGCACACGTCCGCGCCGGCGCAGCATTTGCTCCAGCAGGCGCTCGATCTGCGTCATGTCACCGCCGTACCATTCTGGCGGAACCATGTCCGCGACATCCCACAACGTCTCTGGCTCCATGGTCTCGATGCGGCTGAGCCACGGCTCAAAGCTGCTCCATCCAGTGACTCCTGCATACACGCGATTACGTGCGTAGACACCGCGCAGCGGGCTATCCGGAAACGTCCACTCACCCGCGTTGAAACAGAATCCCTGGTCGATAAACGTGGCCCGATACTTGCGCTCGCGAGGCCTGCGATCGAAGACCGCCTGGCGCCCGTCACAGTTGCCCGTCCACTTGTCGAGCGCCAGCATCCCGGCAAACTCGGCCACATTGCGCACCTCGTCCAATTGCTGCTCGGGCAGATAGTCCACCACCTGCCCGGGCATCAGGCCACCGATAAACTGACTGCCGAACTGCAATCCCGCGGTGTACCTTTGCGCCGGGCCACGCGCCAGTTCTACATGCATGCCTGGCGTATTCGCGATGAGCCACTCCGTCACTTCCACGACATCGGTTGCAGGCACCGTAAGTCCCGCGGCCTGCGCCAGGCGCGTTGCGATCATCTCGTTTGCCAGCACGCGCAGATGCTGCGGATTATTCTGGAACTTCACCACCCACAGCCTGCCGTCCGCGCCCAGCATCAACTGGCTCTGCGCACCGCCCCGCATCCGCCGAATCGCCTGTACCGCGAGCACCGCCAACGAATCTTCCTCGCTCCAAAGCATACTGCACACAGCACGACCACGGATTCACACGGACAAACGCAGATCGAAGCACAGGAGAAACTTAGTTCCTAATCCGTCATGATCCGCGGTCACCTTATCTAAAGATTACGCGGCCCTCATACCTCGCTTGCCTCGTTGCAGCAGCTCCTTGCGGACCGCCTGGGCGATTGCGAATGCCATCACGCAGTCGTCATGCGCACCGTTTGCCGCGCCGGACCTGCCATTCGCGTGGGTGACGAAGGTGCGGCACTCCTCCAGCAAGCGCTTGCTGCGAAACAGCTCAGGCTCAGCGCCCAGCAGCGCATCCAGATCGTTGACGATCACAGGCTTCGACGAGCTTGTGGTCAACCATCCGGGCACGCCGTTGCTGCCGTAGATGTTGTCGTAAGGCTCCCCTTTCTCGAGATGTGCCAGCACTCCGTGGCCATGATTGTTGCGCTCGACCACCAGCAGCGCGGGCTGTCCGGGAGTACTGTATTCACGTGCCAGCGCGACCGCAGCACGTGTCAGTTCGCTGGGCCGCAGACGCTGCTGCAACTCCGCACACTGCACGCCGCTCTCCATGTCGATTACTTGTACTGCCGCGTAATCCCCATCCGAACCGCCGCCCGCCGGATCCAGCGCGACGATGTACTTCCTGTCCGGTTGCGCAGGAAGAAAGATGTGCAGCCTGCCGCCATGCCTTGTACCTTTCGTCTCCTCGACCGCCTTCAGGCGAGCCTCCAGCGCATCCATATCGAAGCAGCACTCGCCTGTGGACCGGAAGCAAAGCTCGGCGTCCTCGGCAAACTCCTGCACGCAAAGACCGCGATAATTTTGCAGCAACTCGCGTCGAAATCCGAGCTGCGCATAGCTCAAGCCATGCTCCTCCATCAACTCCAATTCGTCCTCGCGCAGATCTGTAACCTCAGCCGATACATATGCTGGCTCCATCCACCACGGGAAGAAATGCTTCGCCACTCCGTTCTCCTCTGCCTGCAGCCACTCCTCGTAGAAGCAGCCATACGCGCCGTTGGGCGTACTCTCCAGCACTAATTCCCCGCCCGGAATCAATGCGGCGCGCATTCCCGCCAACGTCGCCGCAGCATCGCCGGGCCAGCGGGAAACTTCACTGAGGTGCATATTCTGCACAGTGAGTCCACGCCCTGCGTTCTCGTCCGATGCGGTCAGAACGCGGAATTCGCTATCCAGTTCGGGGAAGACCATCTGCCCTACGTTGGCTCGGCTGCGCTTCAAACATCCCTTGCGCATCGGTTCTGGAAGACATTCCCAGAATCGCTGCACCATGCGAAAGATGCTCTGTGCGGCTTCGCGCGTGTGGGCAACCTGCACCGTCAGTACGCCGCGCGCTGTGATGGTCCGCAAAAAGAAGCGTCCCGCAATCCACGTCGTCAGCCCCATCTGCCGCGCCTTGACGACAATGTTCTGCCGCTGTCTTCGCCGTGCAAATTCCACCTGCACTGGATTCGCAATCAGGGGGCTTTCTTTGCCCCCGCGGTCCCTGATTCTAAGCAGCTCGTGCGTCAACCAACCGGAGACAATCTCCCCATTCGTCTCGTCACTTGTCCCGTCGAAGATCCTTCCAAAACCAAGCAGTTCCTCAAGCTCGTACCCATCCTTACTCATCTCAACGCCACCCTCGTTGCCCTCTTGGTTGTCCTTCCCTACGCGCTGTCATTCTGACCTGGCATTGCGTTCTCTACCGTCGCCCATTGCCGCCGGCCTCGCCCCACGCGAAGCCATCGCCCATTCGTTGGCTATGCAATCGCGAGACGTTTTGCGACGCCGGCGACCTTGATTGAAGGTGTGCCACTGGCGTTGAACGATAGGTAGAGCGCGTTATTGCCCATCGTCGCGTCCGCAATCTGCGCTCCGGTGCCAAGCAGTCCGGCGCCTCGCGCCACACTGACGTTGGCAAAGGAAGCTGCCAGCGCTGTGAAGTGATCCATGTCCAGCGACTCGATCACCAACTCTGCTACCGGCGATCCGAACACAAGCGCCTCAGCGATGGCTGCATAGCTTGTGCCTGCTTCATCGGTTACGCGAGCGCCGTTGATCGTCAGTTTGCCAACCGAGATCGCATTGGTGTTATCGAATAGCGCAGGAGTCGAATTACCAGTCGAGTTTCGCAGGATAGTCACATCCGACAACACCAGATGGCCTACCTGCGAGACGCCGTTAAACATCACGAATGGCGTTGCAATTGTTGGGGAGCGCATGACGCATCCACGCACCAGCAACAGCCCTACCGAATCCGACACCAGAATCCAACCAAGCGATTCCCCGTTGACGTTAGAGGTAATGTCACAATTCTCAATCAGCAAGTCTTCGATCTGGTTTGCATCGGCCGTCGATTGAGTTCCCGGCCCGTTGATGCCGAGTGAGAAGGCACAGACCCGAGTGCTTCCGACGCAATTCGAGAAGGCGATCTGCCGTGCCTTATGGATGTTGTTGGTGGACATCGCGGTGACACCCAGCGAGGTGTAAATCCTGGCGACAGTGAGCGCGTTATTGAAGACGCAATTTGTGACCACGACCCGGCTGATGTCGCCGCCGTATCCTTCAGGACAGTTGATCGCAACCGCATCGTCGCCCGTGGCGAACACGCAATCGGAGATCAGTACATCTTCAACCGGCCCGTTGAGATGCACGCCGTCATGCATCGTCCCGCCTGACGTAAACGTGCATCCGCGCACCACAATCCCCGACGCATTTGAGAACGTCATGGCGAAGTAAAACGCTTGCAGGAATTGAACGTGATCGATCAGGCTGTTGGTGCAACTCGAAAGCATCGCCCCATAGCCGTCAGCAGTTTGACCCGCACCATTTCCGTTGATGGTAAAGTCGCGCAGAGTGATATCGGTCGCGATTCGCGCAGGTGCGGCAAGGTTATAAGCTCCCACCGAGCCAAGCGTGATGGAGCTTACATTCGAGCCGCTGGCAAGATAGATGCCACTCTGCCAGCCAACGCCTTCGATAGTGGTGTAGCCCGCCGCAGCTACGACAAGTCCAGTGATGGATGCTACACCGTCAATAATCAGCTTGATGGGATTGGTCGCAGATGCAGTGGCAAGAAACGCATTCAGCAACGCGGTATCGTCGGTCGGCGCCGTTCCAAAACTATTAAGTCCGGTGCTGAGAACACAATCGAGCGCGCAGCCTAGCTCCGATGCTCTCCTGATTGATCCACGCGTCGGCGTTGGATAGCCGAAGAATGGAACGAACTTCGTGTATTGGGTGAGCGCTGGAATAGTGGTCGCGTCTCCCGCACAGACCATCGTGAAAGTCGGGGCGGGGCCTTGATTACTAGAAGCAGCCGCTGACATCGTAAATCGAATGTATGTCTGTGTGCCCGGAAGTGGGACGACTTCGAGCGTGTTGTTTATATAGCTTGCACCGTTGACGACGGGCGCGGTCCCGGTGAATATTCCCTGGCTATCGAAAAGCTGCAGATACTGCCCGTTGGTCGAGGTGAACACGGGCTGATTGCATATCATCCGCGTTGCGCCGGGACAATAGATCATACCCGTGGCAATAGGACTCCCCGCTATAGCGCTGGCGGACACCGTGCCGTCTGCATTGGTTACATGTGCGATCTGACATTTGTTTGGGTCAAGTCGGTTCAGTGGTGTAGGAATTATGCCGGTTGCGAGCGCATTGACCGCCTTTTGAATCGATGTATTTGTTGCGGACGTTTGCGCGGATACCGCCGCCGCGATATTCGTGGCTTCCACGCTGGAAACATTCGGCCCGAAACTAGCATAAGCCGGAATAGATGTTCCGACGCAGATCATCGCTCCACTTGGAGGAACTCCCGGCCCTACACCTTGCAGTAGGGTCATACGTGCGTAAACCTGTGTTCCAGGAAGGGTAATCACCGTGCCGGGAGCGGTGCTCCAGCTGCCCATGGAGCCAAGCACGGAGACGAATGTACCGTTGGCATCGAAAAGTTGGATGAACGCTCCCGGGCCAAAGCCACTATCCGCCGCCGTGTAATTGAGAACGAGTTGGGTTGCACCGGGGCAGTACATCAGGTTGGTGATCCACGACGGTCCACCACCTGCGCCTGACTGTGCCACGATGCTGCCATCGCTGGCGGTAACGAAGTTTACCTTCGCGGCGGCGAAGTTGAAGAGGTTGCCAGGCACCGGCATAACGCTCGAAGCAAGCGCTGTAACGCTCCCCTGCGAACCCGCTGCGCCGATCGTCCCCTGTGGACCTGCGATAGAACCTGGAGCAAAAATCTCAGACATTGGTGGCCTCTCTAATTTCCGAATGTGCAGGTGATGTCCGACGTTGCGGTCACCGTGATGGCGATGTTGTTGGGGTCGACGTTTCCGGCCGTGTACGAAGGCGAGCCACTGTTGACGTAGCAGGTCATCAGCGGATACGAGGTGCCGAGATTATGCGTGTAATTGAAAGTGCCGGCACCCGGGAACGTGTGTTGCACTGTCAGCGCGGCTGGGTGCGGCCCGCCGAGGGCGACACCGTTGATTGTGGCCGCATTCAATGTGCCGACGTTGATTGTGCCCGCCGTGAAGGCCTGCGGAGTGAAGCTGTACGGCGTCCCGCGCATCGTCATCGACAGCGAACTGGACGTGGGCGAGTAGCCCACCGCATCGGCGCCAACGCTCGAGTCCAACTCGAACAAGTTGTAGCCTGAGTTCCAGCTTCCGCATCCATGCAGGTTGCAGTGGATCGCGAAGGCCGCCTGCTCGCCGGCCACCAGATTCATCGTGCGCCGCCAGACACCGGTGGCCTCATAGGCGCCATCCGGGACCGCGTGCGTGCCGCCATGGCCGAGATAGTTCGTCGTGGGCGCAGCGTTTTCAATCGACCATCCAACCAGGCCTGGCCCGTTGTTCTGCTGATATTGCAGCCCGGCCCGCATTGTGACCGAAGGCCGCGGCACCGTCTGCCCAAGCGCCTCCATATCCGCGGTGACATACTCCTGGTAGAAGTGCGGCTCTTCAACAGGATCGCTCGCCGCCCACATTACATCATTCGGCGCAAGCGTCATCTGTCCGTCAACGCTCTTCGTAGTCTCATCGAACACGCTCAGCACCTCCGCCATCGGGTAGAACGTGAATCCGCCGGTGAGGATGGACGCCGTGCCACCGCTGCTGGTGCTGTTTACGCCGCTCTGAGCGTACATGAAGGTATTTGTTCCGGTTGTGGTTACAACATAAACGCCGTTATAAGTGCTGTCGGCGACTCCGGCGATGGTGACGCTCAATCCATCGATATTGGCGGCGAGATTGCCCGCAACCACCGCCGTGACCAAGCCTCCCGCGCGCGTTGCCGAAGCAATCGTTGCGCTCACGTTGAGAAAGCCCGAGGTTTGATTCATCGTGCCGACAATCGCAGTCGATCCGCCAGCATAGTAGAGACTGGTCGCAGAGATCGTGCCGAGCACTGGAAACAATTGGCGGATTCCGTTGGCCGTGTCGACGGTCTGCTCGAGGCCGTAGCCGCAGAGTCCACCAAACGCGAGCGAGGCCATCCTTTGATGCGGCTTGTTGAAGGTCATCTGCAAGTGGGTCGCATCGACGACGGTGTACGGCGCCATTTCATAGTTGTTCGGAGCGTAGCCAACCGTCTGATCGACAACGCATGCAAGGCCGCTCGAACTTCCGATGGCGGCGGTACTGGTCGCGTAACCCGCGGGAACGCCCGCGCTCGCGATGGCAAATAAGACCGTCCCAGGAGCCATGTCGGCTGCTTGCGTTGGTATCACCTGGCCGAGGCTAAGAAATACGCTGACTGGAAAATTCGTCCCGCTGAACTGCGCGGAGGCATGAGCGCCGGTTGCGTTTCCACTGATGAGTGTGCCGCCCGTGCTCGTGCTGGTGATGGTCTTCGCCGCATTCGTGTCGATCAGAAAACGGCCATCGCCCTGCGTGCCAGGGTAGGCCGTTGGAGAGATCACAACCGTGGTCGAGCCCGCTGTGCAGCCAGTTGTACATGTGCCAGCGAAGACTCTCGGATCCTCATGCGACTGCAGATCGAAAGGATGCGTGCCTTCGTCCGCCGAGTCGCGAAAGCCACCCGATGCAAGCATAAAGCGCGACCCCATCAGGCAATCGCCCACACCGTAGCAGTTGATGGTCTCCGGAACCAGGACGTGCTGGCCCTGCGTGTTGTACGTTCCGTTCACGGTCAACGCGCTGTATCCCATCTTGAAGTAGGGAACGTGGCTCTGAATTTGTTCGGGAAATAGATTGGAGCCGCCAGCCAGGCCCTCTTGCGAGATCACCAAGCCCATCGCGCCTGGAATTTCATTTCCGTTTTGTTGAAACAGGCTCGCCTCGCTCTGCGTCGACACAACGTCGATCGTCTGTGCGGTAGATAGACCGTGCCGAACAACGTCCACCGGATTCTTGTAGCTGTCCACCTGTCGCCCGCCGCGTGTGTCGCGCACATGGGTCTGGCTATTCAACGCCGCCGTGGAATATTGTTCGCCGCTGTAGTCGTGCTCGGCGACAATCTCGCATCCGTTCACGCAGTCCAGACCGGTCGCAGCATTCGAGATTCCATTGTTGCCTCTTCCGGTTACATATTGACTGGCATACTCCACAGCATTCAAATTATTCACGTCGAGTTGCGTTCCCGCTGGTTGCGCAACGACTTGCGTGGTCAATGGCGCTATGGAAACTTTCTGCCCAATCCCTCCAGTTGCGGTGGCAACGCTCGTATCGACGTAATTTTTATCTGCTGCCTGCCTCGCTGATACGGGGTCTGCAGGCAGTATCAGCGGACCAGCCATCGTGTCGCCGGACTTCAACACATACGGCGTCGAGTCGAGCGGATGTCCTGTGACAGCCGCTGCAATTGCGGTGTCCACATAGCTCTTGCTCACGGTCTGCATGGCGACGGAGGTGGGCAGCACCGTACTCTCGATCGAGGCAATCTTGACTGCCGCCAAGCTCGCTGGCACCACCCAGTACTGGTGGCTTACGCTGCCATCGTCCAGGTGATAGACCACCGTGTAGTAGCTTCCGATCGGCGTGGAACCGGCATTCGGAATGAGCTGCACGGTCAACGCTCCACTGGACGCGATGACCGCCGCCGTGCTTCCGCTGGGAATTGAATCGCCGTTACTGGTGGTGAATGCAGGCCAACTAATCAGCGCGGTTCCCGCAGCCGGCGTTCCATTCGCGTGATAGATGGTGTCTGCAATCTGCGTGGTCGCGACCTGCGCCACCACGGTCGCCGTGCACGCGGCCAGCAATACTCCAATCAATATCCAACTCTTCGGCTTCCAATGCATGGATCTCTCCTCAAAATCATTTGTAATTAGACTGTTCGCAACGCCGCCGGCAGATAGCTCCGGAAGCACAAGACGGTCTCGCCATCGTTGGCATCTCTCACCGGCAAAGCACGGAATGCACCGGCCAGTCGTGTGCTTTCAAGCGGTGGGGCGAGTGGCTGAGCGACCTCCGCCGAAGCTTGCATGGCCTGCAGGCGCGGGTAGTGGTAAAGGATGCGATCGCCCTGCGCGCCCTGCATGACGAACAGCGCGGACCACTCCTGAAAGAAACTGGCTCCCTCGCGATCGCAGAAGCCGACTAGCTCGCTGACCTGCATCGTGGCGCTTGGAGCGCCCGCAGGCAGCGGGTTCGCGAGCTGTAAGACGCCGTCGGCTATTGCAACTACGACGCCGACGTTCAGCGTCACTCGTCGCACATAATTGATGTCGCTGCCTACCGCGCTTGCCGATCGCACGTACGCTGTGCTCACTCCCGCGTCGATGAATCCAAGCTGGCCGGTGTAGTCGACATCGACGGCGACCAGGCTGCCAATACTGAATTCCGCTGCGGCTGTCGCGCCGATGTTCAAGATGGTTGCGGTCGATGCCGGACCCGTGCCGGTTAGCAACGGGACCGGCGCCGCAGCCACGCCACCGCTGCCATTCGGCGCGGCGATAGCGGCTGTCGTCAACAGATTCGTCTGTTGCGAACCGGACGCGAGGGTCATCTGAAGCTTGCCCCACGACTCAAACTCAAGCGCGATGGTCGCCTCGATCTCGGAGCGTACTTGCGCGGTTGTCATCGCTGGAGCACCCGCACACAGGGCATCGAATTTTGTGCCTGATTTACGCACAAATTGAGAGACCCATCCGAGATCGACCCACGGAGGCGGCGGAGCTCTCATATCGAAGCGCCCAACTTGCGCTGCGTCAAACAGCGTCGGCACACCTGCCGTACGGTCGACTGGCGCGAAGTAGGCGCGCACGCGTTCGGTGATTGGAGCTACTGACGGCGTGCTTTGACTCACAGTTCCCCTGCTTCCTGGTACGCGAAGACCTGCACCGTTGCTGTGCGTTCGAGTCGCTCGCCAATTGCGGAAGTCGCACCGAAGATGGTGTCGGCCCAGAACACATTGGTCGCCATTGCGGTTGGCGCGACGCCCGCCGATGCGGCTGCGTAGTTCATCTTGGGGATGGTGTGCGGCTCGGCTGCGAGCGCGGATACAAGTTCCGCGTCCATTGCGGCGAGTGCGCGTCCGCGATCCATGCCGCCGTTGCCCGGCGTGCCGTCCGTCGCGTACTGGATGGAACACTCCATTGCGATCCACGGCGGCGGCGATGCGTTATTCACTTGCAGCTTGGTCCACTGCAGACGGAACGCGTCCATGGGCACGAAGGCCGTGGGCAGCTCGTTCTCATCCACCAGAATTCCGGGCCGCACGCTGCCGCGCATCACCATCGTCCGCGATGGATTCAGTGTGGCCAGGCGGCTTTGCAGCGTTAGGTAAAATGTATCTTTTGCGTTCTGCATTCTTTCCTCACTCTCGTACCGGGCTAATGTGTCGGGCCTTCAGCCCTCGGAATGTTTCCGGGTCCTGCGCCTAGGCTGGTATATGTCGCGCCTTCTGCGCTTGCGGCAAGCTTTGACCCAGCTGATATATGTCACGCCTTCTTCGCTTGCGGCTAGCTTTGCCCCAGTTGGGATATGCCGCATTCAGCGCTTGTGCGCTACGTGATCTGTGCCAGTGGGGCGCGGAGTGTCAGGCGGTAGAGGTACGGCTTGCCAAAGGCCTGCTGTTCGGTTGCTGAGAGTATTTCCAGCAGCGTGTCGTCGCAGAGAACACCGCAGGCTTGCGCAAACAGCACACTCGCCGAGGCATACGCAGTCGAACCCACCAGGCTCTCCACCGCTCTCGCCTAAACCAGCAACTCCCATTTCGCCGCCTTCCCTTCCGCTGCTGTCGCTCGCGCTTTGCTGATTGCAACCGGGGCGAGTGGCAGATCCTGAAAGGCCGGTGTCGCAATTCCCAACTGCTCGGTCACGTCCGCAGCCACTGCTGGTGCGGGTATTCGCAGCATCACGCTGCGGCCGGCCATCGTGCGGAGTAACACTTCTGCCGCCCTGGTTGCGCATATCGCTTCGGTCATTGCTTCACCCAATCCTTTGCGCGACGTACGGCGTCAAAATCTTCTGCACGTTGGCATCGACCAGCGATCCGGCGAAGTATTGCATCTGCAACGTGTCCATCTTGCTGCCCTTCACGTTCATGGCTGGCGTGGCTTGCGCGTTCTTCACGATCTGCGCGCATGCGATCTTCAGCGCTGGTGGTACCACCGCGACGCCGGCTGTGTACGTCACTTCGACCTCGTTATAGTTCAGCCCGAGGATGTTCATGGGAAATGTAACTTCTCCGGTTACAGAGTTGAGATCGACGTGTGCGAGGTCGAGCGGGCTCCAACTGCCGGGCAGTCCGAACGCCACTGCGACCTGCGCGAGCATCGGATCCTGTAACTCTCCACGACGCGGACGGCCATAGCGAACGCGTACGCCGACCAGAGGCGAAGTTGCTGCAGCCAGCGGATTCAGCGGTAGATAGCTCAGGTGCACTGCCTGCGAATTTGCCGTCAGCCGCAGCCGTTCGACATACTGTGTGACCAGAAGACTCGGCCGGCGGCAGTGTGCCTCAATCAGCGCGGACGCCATGGCAACCCAGTCGTCGGTGGTCTCCGCGGTCAATCCGTATGCAACATATTCCGTGGGATTCAAATAGCCCATTGCTTCGCCTCCAAAACATTCGATAGAAAGAAGAGGGGACCGGCCGCCACAGCCGGTCCCGCTCCCTGGGCGCGACGACGATCGCATCGCCTGCGGCCAACCCCCGTGGGCCGCGGCGTCTCGACTTCGCGTGTGGGCAGCGAAGGAGATGCAAACGTTGTCGTGCGTGATTGCGGCTGGACGAAACCCGTAACGTCCGGCCGCAAAGTTGAGTTGTGAGTTGAATAGTCATCCACGACCCCCATTCATGCGCGATGACGCTGCTCATGAATGGGGCAGCCCTCGATTCGCCCGCCGACAAACTACGGAGATTCTGACTCTGCGAGTCAGAATGACGACCGTGGATGGTCATGCAGAATGACGACCGTTGGTGTCATGCAGAATGACGCTGTGGACCGTTGTAGATGACTAGCGGTCGACGAGCACCTGGTAGTGTGCGTAGCTTGCGCCCTTGACTACGAGGCCGCCGAACTTCACGACTACATACTGCGACGCCAGCGATCCGGGGACGCCGAGCTGGAAGATGCGTGGATTTGGATCGCTCAGCCAGTGGTACTCGATCAGGTCCTCGGTGACGATGTACGCGGGCAGGACGGACGAGCCGCTGCCGGGAGTACCGGTGTAGCTGAGCGTCCACTCCGGGATCAGCGGGATGTCGCCGGCCTGCGTCGACAGCATCTTGACTGTGAATCCACTGGTGATTTCCTTGTTGTTGAGGACGACGTTGAACTCGGACTTCATCTCGCGATCGATGAGGTCGAGCAGCACCGGGTTCGCATAGATGGCCGTGGGACGCACGCCGAAGGACGAGTTCGCAACCATCTGCGCGATGGTGGATTTGAAGCCATCGACGATGCTCTGCCCGACGCCGATAGTCGTCGTGTTGCCACCGCCCGCGATCTGCGCGGCTGCGCCGAAGTACTGGGCAGAAGTGGGCGAGCTCATGCTGGTGTCGGTGCCGTTCCACAAGGCGACGTCATGCGTGCGCAGAACGCCGTCAACGGTGTCGGCAAGGTCCTTCGCCTGCAGATAGGCGAACTGCGATTGCTGCGAGCCAAGCTCCATGTCGAAGAGGTTGTAGTTGATCTGCGCGACCAGGGCCTTCAACGGCACACTGTTTTCTACCCGTGTGGGGCTGACCAGCGGAGCCACGATGTTGCGTGGATCGACGAAGCCGGAGACCGCAGAGGGAGACGGAATCGCACGCTCCTCGAAGTAGCGCGACGGATGGCCGGTTGCCGGCACCTGCTTGATGCGCTGGCCGAATACGCCGCGCCGTCGAACGATATCGAGGATCTCCGACTGGTACATGGGAACTTCGATTGCGCCTGGTCCGATGTAGTCCGCCGCTGCGTGAATCTGAGTAAACTTCGCGTCCATTTATTTCTCCCTTAAATTGAAAAAGGCGCAGCGTTGGCTGCGCCTGGTTACCTTCCGGGGCTAAAGCCCCATGCGTGAAGCGACTTTACCGCGGGCTAAAGCCCGCTGCTACTCCAACAACCGCTGCCGCTACTCCAACAACCGCTGCTGCTAATCCAACCACCGCTGCCGCTACTCCAACAACCGCTGCCGCTACTCCAACAACTGCTGCCGCTACTCCAACCACCGCTGCTGCTACTCCAACCACCGCTGCCGCTCCGGTCTATCCGAGCAGGCCGGCGCGGATGAGTTGTGCCTTGACTGCGATGCGTTGCTCGAGGCTGAGGCTGATGAGGGCGGCGTCGAGTGATCCGGCTTCGAGCGAGCCTGCATCGAGCGAACCTGCATCGAGCGAACCAAGGGTTACGCCCTGCTTGGCCAGAAGATTCGTCATTGCGGTGGGCAAGGTCTTGCGGCCCGACGCGGGAACGACCGGAGTAGCTCGCGCTTGCAACTCTGCAATCTTTAACTCGGCTGCGGCGAGCTTTTCTTCGAGGTCCTGCTCGCGCCGCGCGTCGACGGTTGCAACGAGGCGGCCAATGCTTGCTTCCGCGTCTTCGGCGAAGGTGCTCTGACGCTGCGCGAGGCGTTCGACGGCCTGCTCCAGCAAACTGGCTGCTGCTGCGAGGCGCTCCACCGTGATGCCCAGGTCGTCTTTCATTTCCATGTCCATTTCGTTCTCCGTTGTTTGTGGTTCGTTGTACGTTGGTGGCGCTTGATCCCACATCTCAAAAGCGAGATGTGGGGCACCAGGCGGCACGCGGGGCAAGGAGGCCCGGGGCTAAAGCCCCTTAGCTTTTGTGGCCTTATTCGTGGGGTTGAAACCCCACGCTAATCCGAAAAGCGAAATTGCGATTTTTGTAGCAACTTCTGAAGACCGCTGCTACTCCGTCAGGCTGTCTTTGTGTCCGCTGCTACGCCGTCAGGCTGTCTTAGTATCCGCTGCTACTCCGTCAGGCTGCTTTTGCTGTGGGCATCGTCTGCACGTTGAGGATGGCTACTACCGCGGAGACGAGGCTCTGGATGTAGGCGGTGCTTGCGGCTATTCCGGCCTGGGTTAGAAGGCGCGTTACCGCCGGCTCGACCAGCAGCATTACCTCGGCGAGCTTCTGTGCGCCGGTGCCGCTTTGCAGGCCTGCGGCGGCATACTTTTGTTCCACCATTAAAACTGCGCTTTGCAGCAGCGAGGTTGCGTCGGCGATGCCGAGTGCGATCGGAGCCGCGGGTGGGAAGAGCGTGGCTACGAGCTTCTCTATCGGGATTGCGTAGGTGATGGCCCACTTCAATCCCTTTTCGAATCCCTTGCCGATTGCTTCTAGAACGCTGATGAAGGTCACAGTTTTTCCTTTCGATTTCCGCAGGGTGCCCTCAGGAACTGAAGCCCCGATCGCAGATGCGGCGGTTGTGGCACGGCTGAAGCCGTGCCCTTAAGCACGACCACTACGGAGATTCTGGCTGCGCCAGAATGACGACGGTTAGGCGATGCGGAGGTTATTGCACGGCTGAAACCGTGCTCTTAAGCAAGACGATTTCCCGATGGTCGAGCTGTTTTACATCCCGCCCTTCGCAAAGTGCGCAAAGGATGGGGCACCCGAAGTTTTGTTTGCGAGTCGGCGGCCGAGGCGGAAGCTGGTTTCTCGGTAGGCTGCTTTCTCACGCAGCAGGATGGCGGCGCCGGTGAAGGTTGCCTTGGTCAACGTCCATACCTGTAGGCTCATGTCGGCGACGTGGGCGTCGGCTAGTTCATAGCTCATGCCCATTGCGCCTTCGATGTCGAGGCGCTGCTCGATCTCGGGGAAGTCTTTTGAGAAGACGTAGCCGCCGACCATCAACCTGCGTCCGTCGAGTTCGGCGGAGGTGATGATGCCGCATTTCTGGCGGGCATCGTGACCATCCCAGCCGGCCTTGTAGTCGACCGCCATGCCGAGAAGGCTCGGCAGAGCTGCTTCGGCCGCAGATCGCGTCAGCACAACGCGATGACCACGGGCGCCGCTGGGAGCCTTGTCGCTGGCTACGTCCACCAGCGTGAGCACGCCTTCGAAGGGCAGACGATTTGGATGGCCGTGAACCAGGGGAAATTCGACCGCCATGGCATGCATCGCCAATGCTGCGTGCGGGCGCACCCCAAGGTTCCTGATTGCTGGGCGCGCACTTGTGCTTCGGCGATGCAGATCCGCTGCATACTCCATGACCCCTCCTGAATTGTGTTTTGCGTGATCTTAAAAGCGAAACGGGAGTGGCAGCCTCTCGGCGCCTCTCCCGTTACTTAACTCAACATATCCAGAATAGCAGGTTGACCCAAACTGTTACGCCAACTATTTGAAAGTTTTATCTCGCATGGAATGAGTATTTCAGGCGAGATATTCACAATTTACCCCCTTGACAGGATTTAGGGGTTCGAGCAAATCAACGCTCAGGAA
>JANYLK010000211.1 GCA_025357875.1 Granulicella sp. | reverse complement strand
CTCTTAATCGACTGGTCGCAGGTTCGATCCCTGCCGCGTCCACCATTTATTCATTCATTCTCAAAAACTTGTGCGGTACACCCCGAGCTGGACCCTATGCCCAGATACCGTGAATCGTTGCCGATATGGGGCATTATTGGTTCTGGTTTGGCAGACTAATGGCGGACTTAGGCGGTCCAGACCGTTTTGATTTGCTTTGAGGCCTGAAGATCGCGGGGATTCGGTTTAAAGGGAGCGGCAGATCAACGCTTGGCCTGACGCAGTGCTCGCGGAACAGACCGGACCGGAAGACTTCGTCAGTAAAGGATGCGAGCCGACGCGACGCAGTGTACACAAAGAGTGTGCGTGCGGTTTCTACATGGTCGCGATTGGCTGCGAGCGCTGGGTAGATTACATGCAGACTGACGGACAGATTCGTTGCCTTCGAGAACGTCTCCAGGCCCCCGCACTCCTCCTTGGCATCTCGAAGTAATTCCCCTCCAACTCCTCGCCTACCCCTTAGCAGTACCTAAAACCACGGACTGTACGCCCCATTGATTGAGTGCCTGCAAGCAATACCGTGCATTCGGGAGTGCAAAAAATATTACTTTTTGCACTCCCGGCTTAACCTAGTTTTCCATCCCATTGCGTCCTCAAACCCCAGAGTCTACGGTGATAAATTCAACTCGATCCGCTGTGGGGGCGTCGATTTATCGGCTAATCGACTGTGCTGACACCGCGACGGACGACCTTTGAAGGCCACTCAAAATGGTAATCAATCTCCTCGTCCGAAAGACCCAACTCTTTTGCACCACCCATCCACAGCATATTCGCTTATTATTCGCCTATGGGTGGGGAACGTGCATCAACATCGCGGATGCGCTTGACTGGCAAGATTTGCTGCGTTTGCAGGGTATCTCTGAAACCTGACCCCACCCATCCAACCGGAGAAAGGTATTGTGACCGCTGTACACCGCGTCGCCGGGTATACATGTCGTTTTTCACGCGCTGCGGCTGGTACTGTCAGTTCCTCGAGGAAGACCTCAAGACGCCGCTACCGCGCACGTTCACGTTCGCCTCGTCGGATAAGATCCTGCAACTAGCCGAACACGCTGGCGCACTCCGTAATCTGGAATGCCGCCAGGCGATAGAGCATGGTGTAAGCGTAGGCAAGGGTGGGGTGTTCCTGATGCTGACTGCTGAGCAGTATGGCAAATTATGCAAACGATGAAGGCACGATGCCACTGACCGGATTCGTCTACCAAGCCAATGACCATAACAGCGACGGAGACTTGCCGGGCGATGTTGATTCACGGATTTATTACCGAGGTGAGTACCACTTTGAAACGGAATTCTGGTATCCGTGGCGAGCTGCGCTCACGTTTTGCATTTCAGGATGTACCCTACCGTGTACCAATGAAAAGCAGGCCCGAATGAGGAAAGGGAATACAAAGCAACAGTTGTCGGAACGGCCATTGTGAAGCGATGGTGGATCTTACTGCACAGGGTGTCGCAAATTCGTTTTTTCGAGCGAGGAAAAGCTCGACGATGGAAAGCGGCGCCGAACGTGCGAAAGCAGAAGCATTCCAGCATTCTCCACGTTTCTGAGTGCCCGCGATGCCGAGGTTGGCACGTTGGTCATGATTACGATGCTGTTGACACAGAGGCGACCACACCCCATAAGCCGACGGGGTCGATTGCTTGATCTATACACCAGAAATTAGCGGTAGGTCCTAGCGGCGGCGACGATGACTCAACGTTAATCGGATTGAATGCGCCGCATCTCTTTCCGAAACCTCTATGCGCAGTTGACCTGACGGTTCTTCCACAATCCACTGATGTTAAAAAGCAATGAGAAGTAGTTCTCGGACGCCTCTCTCAGGGGGATTTCACTCAAATATTGAAGATGAACATCGCATAGGCGTCTCTGCATCTCGAAGAAAGTGACGTGCTCGCCATTTTAAGGCAGAAGCGCTCTTCGGAAGTTAAACATATGCATCCCCTTTGCCGAGAGTCTTGCCTTGGAGGTACAAATCATCCGCGTCATGCCGAGGGTCCACAGACTGGTTGGCGACCAGCACCGGTGCAATTTTCACCGAGGTGCCCCGAGGCAGTCGCAAGGCACATCAGAAATCTGAACAGATGTTGCGGAGAATGACTGGAGCCTTTGCCAGAGCGACATCATAGTTCAGCTTGCGAGTTTTGTGTGAAACGGTGTGGCGGCATAAAAACAGCGAAAATGGCTGGATCGATTGCAGCCAGCATACTGACGCCAGTCGTTCAGTATCATTGGTAAAGGTGTGTCGGAAATTCTACCCTGAATTGAGATAACTTTGACCAGCAAGAAGGCTCCGCGTGAAGCCTCCCCGGATGAAAAGCAATCAAGCTGGCAACGCGGAAAGACAGCCCGTCGCAGTCTTGTCGAAGCAAGTGAGGCCCAGGACGCGGCACTCCTCGCCCGCGAACTCCGTACCTCGCAGACCCAGCAGGAACTTGCCGTAATTGTCGTGGTCGAGTTCACTGGAGAGCTCCGCAAACGCAAGCAGCTTACCGCAGCCGCACGACTTGCCCGCACCGCGGCCGCCCTTATGGCTGGAGAAGAAGACTATCCGGAGCACGCAGACCCCAATATCGACTTCGATGCCGGCCGCGCAGAGTTCGAGGAACTCGCCCGATCAGCCGGCGCGACCATTGCCGCCACGCTGGTCCAGCGCCGCCAGAAGCCCGATCCCTCCAGCCTCGTCGGCGAGGGCAAACTCGAGGAAATTGTGGGCGTTGTGGCCAGCACCAATGCATCGCTTGTACTCTTCGATCACGACCTTACCCCGTCGCAGCTCCGCAACATAGAAGCGCGGCTGCCCTGCCACGTCATTGACCGGTCGCAGCTCATACTTGACATCTTCGCCCGGCACGCGAAGACCCGTGAAGGCCAGCTCCAGGTAGAACTTGCACAGCTCGAGTACCAGTTGCCGCGGCTGGCGGGACGCGGTCGCGCCATGTCACAGCTTGGCGGCGGCATCGGGACCCGTGGCCCGGGCGAGACGCAGCTCGAGACCGATCGCCGCAAGATCAACCTGCGTATCGACCACATCAAGACTCAGCTCGACGCCGTCCGTCGTATCCGCCATCAACAGCGGCAGAGACGCGAGGCAGTCCCGGTCCCTGTAGTCGCCCTCGTCGGCTACACTAACGCCGGCAAGAGCACCCTCTTTAATGCCCTCACCGAGGCGGGTGTACTCGAATCAGCCCGTATGTTCGCCACTCTCGACCCAAAACTCAGGCAGTTGCAACTTCCGTCCCGCCGCAGGATCCTGCTCTCCGATACCGTAGGCTTCATCCGCAACCTTCCCCACACTCTGATTACGAGCTTCCGCGCCACCCTCGAAGAGGTCGAGCGAGCCGAAATATTGATCCATGTCCAGGACGCTTCCAGCCCTATGCGCGAGGAGCAGAAGACTCAAGTTGAACGAGTCTTAGCCGAGCTTGGAGTCTCGACCAAGCCAGTCATCCAGGTATTGAACAAGGTAGATCTAGTCCCGCCCCAGGAACTTGCCCATCTCTCCAGCAGTCGCGAAGCAATTCCCGTCTCTTCGCTTCAGCACACCGGCCTTGAACAGGTCCTAATTGCCATCGATGCCGCGCTCGTAGCCGACCCGCTTGTCGAAGTTACTCTTCGGCTCCCGCAGTCCGAAGGCTCCATCCTCGCTTCGCTTGAAGGCGGAGCTGTCATCAACGACAAGCGATTCGAAGGAAATCTCGTCTTTATCCGTGCCCGCGGACCGGCATCTCTTCTTAATCGGTACCGCCGTTTCCGGGAGAAGCAAGATCTCTCTGACGAGCCTGCAGGAGCAAAGAATACGTGACCTTCAGTATCGGACATAAGGATACAGATACCTTCTCGTGCGTGCAGTTCAAACCAATACCGCCTCGGGTACTTTGCCCGGCCCGAGCGGTTAACTGGCACTCCCGGTCTCTGGCTCAAAGCAAACCTGTTCGCCGCCTTGAAAACGCGGTTGCTAACGAACTCAAACACGCTGCCGTGATACTGATTCGTTTCGGACTTGGATATGATATCGACTCCCCCCCAGCGTTCTGTCCATATTGTGCGGTGTAATTGCTGGTCTGTACGCTGAATTCCTGAACCGAGTCGGGCATCGGGAACGGAGCATTGACGTTGGTGTACTCGTCAACGTTATTCCCACCATCAAGCAGGTAGTTGACCTGGTTAGCTCGTGAACCGTTCGTCGATATCGTTACAGCGGCAGGAAACGTCTTTGTTTGGCCCTGGTCGACCGCGTCATTGGAGGCAGTCACCGAGCCAGCGACAAGTGTGGTCAATTGTGCTACGTTGCGGCCATTCAGTGGTAAATCGTTGATGCGTCGATCGTCGATAACCTGACTTAGCGTCGCCGTTGAGGTGTTGACCTGAGGGGCGTCGGAGGACACGCCCACCTAGGTTGAGGTCCAACCCACGGTGAGCCCATTATTGATCGTCAGAACTGGTCCGCCTGTAGGATCACGCCGCTCAGAGCAAAGTTGTTAAAGCCTAAAGAGCTCACCACGAGTTTGTAGACAGTAGGAGCGAGCGACGGGAATACGTAAACGCGCCTTGCGAGATATGCCGAGCTCGCGCGCTACCTCACGCTGGCTTCGACCTTCCACCAGCACCGCTCGCCGCATACGCCCGTGGATCTCCACCCTGAACATCCCTTCGGTGTTCCACGATCCCGCTGCTTCCGCAACATCAATGGAAACCACACCAGGCGGTGGACTATTTTTACACCGCCACAGCACGCCGCTCACACAGCGTCTTGTGGCGTACTTTACTCCGGCGCTCATACTTTCCGTTCGGACATTTCACCGGGGCGGAGTTCCGGCAGGGCCTGATGGCTGGGGACCAATCGACTTTCAACGGCAATTCGCCAATTGGAAGGGATGGAGCACGGTGGTGCCTAAACCGTGTATTGTTTCGGTAAACAGAAGAGGCAGGTTAAAGGGTGCGTTCAGCATGGATGCGAGACCGCTTGCTTTGAACGACGTTATACGGTGACGGGGAGAGATTGATGCAAGTACGGATGTGGCGCGGGTATGTGCTGGGGCTGGCGATGGCGGCCGGTGGGTGGGCGCTCGGTGGTGCGCAGGTGGCGTCGAAGACGGCTGCTCCGGCGAAAGTGCCGGCAATGAAACGGGTGCTTGTGATTGGGCAGACGAAGGGGTTTGAGCATGACTCGGTTTCGGCGGCGATGGACGCCGTGTATCAGATGGGCAAGCAGAGCGGGTTGTGGAACACGACCATGCGGACGGATACTGAGCTGCTGACCAAGGACAAGCTGGAGAGGAATGCGAAGAACATCGATACGTTCGACGTGCTGGTGTTTGCGAGTACGACGGGCGAGTTGGACTTGACCGCGGAGCAGAAGCGCGACATGCTGGCGTTCGTGAAGGACGATGGCAAGGGTTTTGTGGGGATCCATGCGGCGCTGGATACGAACTATAAGTGGCCGGAGTATGGCGAGATGATCGGCGGGTGGTTTAATGACCACCCGTGGGGGACGTTCGACGCGCCGATTGTGAATGAGGCTCCGGGGTCTGCGATTGTGGGCCAGTTTCCACGGGAGTTTGTGAAAAAGGACGAGATCTACCAGGCGAAGGACTGGTCGCGGGACAAGGTGAATGTGCTGCTGAGCCTGGACGCTTCGAAGCTGAAGATGGACAACCCGAAGATTCATCGGACGGATAAGGACTTCGCCGTGGCCTGGACGAAGATGTATGGCAAGGGGCGGGTGTTTTACTCGACGCTGGGGCATACGGAGGCGTCGTGGGATGATCCGGAGATTCGCAAGATGTACTTTGAGGCCATCAAGTGGGCGCTGGGGATGACCGAGGGAAGCACGGCTTCGCATGCGGCGCCGGTGAAGTAGGCGAGGAAGGAACGGCAAATGAAGCGCATCGGGATGGGGCTGGTTGGGCCGGGGTTTATTGCACCGCACCATATCGACGCGGTGCGCCGGCTGGGCGATGTGGATGTGGTGGCGATTGCGGGATCATCGCAGGCTTCGGCGGAGAAGAAGGCGCGGGAGTACAAGGTGGAGCGCGCGTATGGCGACTACCAGGCGCTGATTGCTGACCCCGATGTGCACGTGATTCACAACACGACACCGAACTATTTGCACCTGGCGGTGAACCTGGCGGCGTTGAAGGCGGGCAAGCATGTGATCTCTGACAAGCCGCTGGCGATGAACTCGGTTGAGGCGAAGCAGTTGCGGGACGCGGCGGTTGCTTCCGGCGTTGGTCACGTTGTTACGTTCAACTATCGCGGGAACCCGCTGGTGCAGCAGGCGCGCGGGATGATTGCGCGGGGTGAAGCGGGGCGGCTGAGTTTTGTGCATGGATGCTATCTGCAGGATTACCTGACAAGGCCTGAGGCGTATACGTGGCGGCTCGATCCGGCGAAGGCTGGGCCTAGCAATGTGCTGGGGGACATTGGGTCGCACTGGTGTGACCTGGCGGAGCACGTGTCGGGGATGAAGATTGTTTCCGTGCTGGCAGAGCTGACGACGGTGGTGCCGACTCGGTATGCGGCGGAGGTTTCGGCGGAGGCATTTTCGAAGCAGGCTGGGGGCGAGCGCAGGGCGGTTGCGATTACGTCTGAGGACCTTGCGACCGTGCTGCTGCGGTTTGAAAATGGGGCGAAGGGATGCTTCTCCGTCGGGCAGGTGCTGCCCGGGCACAAGAATGATTTGCAGCTGGAGCTGAATGGGGCGGGCTGCTCGCTGAAGTGGAAGCAGGAAGAGCAGAACGAGCTATGGATCGGGCGGCACGACCAGGCGAACTCCGTGATGATGAAGGATCCGGGGTTGGTGTCGGAGGATGTGCGTGGGTATGTGCATTTGCCGGGTGGACACCAGGAGGGCTGGGCCGATGCGTTTACGAATTTGATACGCGATGCGTATACGTGGATTGCGGCGGGGGGGCGTGCGGATGCCAAGCCCGCGATGCTGCCTACGTTTGAGGATGGTTACAGGTCGGCGTGTGTGATCGATGCGATTTTGCAGAGCCATGCGGCGGGTGGGGCCTGGAAAGATGTTCAGTACGCGGCTGCAACGCCGCGGGATTAAGGGGAGAGTGCATGAAGCTTGGAGTGTTTACGCCGCTGTTGTCTGCGCTGTCGCTGGAAGACGTGCTGGCCAAGGTGAAGAGCCTGGGGGTGAGTACGGTTGAGCTGGCGACCGGGAACTATCCGGGGAACGCGCATTGCAAGCTGTCGATGCTGGAGAACGCGGCGGAGCTGAAGGCGTTCAAGCAGAAGCTGGCGGACCGGGGTGTGAGCGTCAGCGCGCTGAGCTGCCATGGGAATCCGCTGCATCCTGATGCGGAGGTGGCGAAGGCTGCGCAGAAGATCAACGAGGAGACGATACTGCTGGCGGAAGAGTTGGGCGTGGAGGTGGTGGTGGACTTTTCGGGGTGTCCGGGAGAGTCTGCTGCCGCGACCAAGCCAAACTGGGTGACTTGCCCGTGGCCGCCGGAGTACCTGGAAGTGCTGGATTGGCAATGGAATGAGGTGGTGGCGCCGTTCTGGGTGGAGCGTGCGAGGTTTGCGGCGCAGCATGGTGTTAAAGTAGCGATCGAGATGCATCCGGGCTTCGTGGTGTACAGCCCGGAGACGATGCTGAGGCTGCGCGAGGTGGCGGGGCTGGCGATTGGGTGCAACTACGATCCGAGCCACATGTTCTGGCAGGGGATTGATCCGATCGGCGCGATACGGGTGCTCGGGGAGGCGATCTTTCACGTGCATGCGAAGGATACGCAGATGTATCCGGCGAACCTGGTGCGGACCGGCGTGCTGGACACGAAGCCTTATACGGACGAGCGGAACCGGGGATGGATTTTTCGCACGTGCGGATATGGGCACGGGGCGGAGTGGTGGCGGGAGTTCGCGTCAACGCTGCGTATGTTTGGGTATGATGGCGTTCTATCGATTGAGCACGAAGACAGCCTGCTCTCGGCTGAGGAAGGCTTGACGAAGGCTGTGCAGTTTTTGAATGGTGTGGTGATGCTGGAGAAGCCGGGCAGCGCCTGGTGGGTTTGAGGGTACGTATGGAGGTTGTTAGGTTGAGGACGCCTGGAGTTTTGACGGTAACGATGTTGGCTGTGGTTAGCGGGGTGATGTGTGCGCAGCAGCCGGCCGCGACCGGTGCAGTGGCGAAGCCGAATCCGCATGATACGGAGGTGTTTTCGCCGGAGCCGAAGGTGGTGACACCGGCGACGGTGGTGGGGCAGCCGCCTTCGGATGCAGTTGTGCTGTTTGATGGGCACTCGCTGGACGAGTGGGTTTCCGCGCAGGACCATACGCCGGCGCGGTGGATGGTCCAGGATGGACTGATGGTGGTGAACAAAACGAAGGGTGTCGGGAATATCGAGACCAAGCGGAAGTTCAAAAACTACCAGTTGCATGTGGAGTTCAAGATTCCGGCGGAGATTACGGGGACGGACCAGGCGCGCGGGAACAGCGGCGTTTTCCTGGCTTCGACGGGGCCGGGGG
This sequence comes from Granulicella sp., assembly GCA_025357875.1. GTDB lineage: Bacteria > Acidobacteriota > Terriglobia > Terriglobales > Acidobacteriaceae > Edaphobacter. The sequence goes on along the minus strand of JANYLK010000211.1, from coordinate 74,495 downwards.
ATGACGGATACGAGCTGCAGATCATGGACTCGTACAACAACAAGACGTACGTGAACGGGCAGGCGGGAAGCATTTACAAGCAGAGCGCGCCGCTGGTGAACCCGAACCGCAAGCCGGGCGAATGGCAGAGCTATGACGTGGTTTGGACGGCTCCAGTGTTTGCGGCGGATGGATCGGTGAAGGCGCCGGCGTATGTGACGGTGTTGTTCAATGGCCTGCTGGTGCAGAACCACTTCGCGCTGAAGGGGCAGACGCTGTACGTGGGAACACCTTCGTACAAGCCGTATGACGCGGCTCCGATCAAGCTGCAGGCGCATGGAGATGCGAGTTTGCCGCTGAGCTTTCGCAACATCTGGATACGGGATATTCAGTAACGGTTTTGCAAGATATTGCCACCCGAACGAATGGAGTGCGACCAAACATCATGGCTCGACGACTTGCTTCTGATCTCACACTCTCGGCGATGAACCGCCGCAACTTTTTGAAGTCTGCGGGCGCGGCGGCTATACTGCCGGCGTTTGCCCCGGCTTTTGCGCAGACGCCGGGCGGATCGGCTAACAACCGGATCAACGTTGGCGTGATCGGGATGGGATGGCAGGGGCCTTCGAATACGAAGGCGTTCCTCGAACTGGAAGATTGCCAGGTGGTTGCGGTGTGCGACATCGACGACAAGCACCGGGCAGCGGCGATCAAGATGATCAACGATCGCTATGGGAACGAGGATTGCAAAGGCTATCACGACTATCGCGAGCTGCTGGCGCGGCCCGATATTGATGCCGTGATGATCGCGGTGCCGGACCATTGGCACGAGATTATTGCTACCGAAGCGGCGCGCCGCGGGAAAGACATCTATGGCGAGAAGCCGCTTGGCCACACCATCGCCGAGCAGCAGTCGATCGTGCGTGCCGTGAAGGATAACGGCATCATCTGGCAGATGGGCTCGTGGCAGCGGTCAGTGCCGATGTTTCACAAGGCGGCGGAGATTGTGCGCAATGGGATGATCGGCGACGTGACGCACGTGGAGATTGGGCTGCCGGGCGGCAACCCCGACTTTGACAAGCTGAAGCCTGCAACCTATGCCGACTTCGCGGCCAAGGGTCTGCCTGAAAGGAGTTTTGAGACAATACTTCCGAGCTCGAAGGAGTGGGACCTGCTGGTGACCGCTCCGCCGCCGGAGCTGGATTACGAGATGTGGGTGGGACCATCGAAGATGGAGCCTTACATGCGGGTGCGCTCGCACAAGACGTGGCGGTGGAACTACAACACCGGCGGCGGACAGCTGCTGGACTGGATTGGCCATCACTGCGACATCGCTCACTGGGGACTGGGGTTTGATGAGTCCGGACCGTCGGAGGTGGAGGGCGGCGGCGAGTTGCCGCCGCGCACTGCGGTGTGGAACTCGGCACCGAAGTACAGATTTGAGCTGAAGTACCCGCGCGGGATTACGATGACGATCGCAGGCGACTATCCAGATATCAAGACGGGCGTGAAGTGGATTGGCACCAAGGGATGGGTGTGGGTGGATCGCGAAAAGTTCGACGCCTCGAATCCGGCCTGGAAGGTTGGCAAGTACCTGCCCCGCGAGGACCGCAAGATCAAGCTGTATACGTCGGCGAGTCACCAGCAGAACTTCCTGGACTGCATCAAGTCGCGGCAGCGGACGGTCACGCCGGTTGAGATAGGCCACCACTCGGCTATTCCTGGCCACCTTTGCTGGATTGCGATGCAGACCGGACGCAAGATTCGCTGGGACGTGCAGACCGAGAAGATTCTTGGCGACGCAGAAGCCCGTAAGCTGATGACACGCGAGTATCGCGGGCCGTGGAAGATGAGCTAGAAGGCGTGATAGGGAGTCGATGACCGAATCGTTTGCGACGAGAGAGAGCGTGGGGCCGGAGCGGTGCTGGGATTTTGCGATGGCGTTCCTGGTCTTGCGTGGATGGCTGGGCCTGCGTGCCCTGCTGGCGGGAATACAGAAGTTCGGCGCGTACCATTCTGTGGCAATGCCGCTGATCGATCCTGCGACTGGGCAGGCTGACGCAAGCGGCGTCATGACGAACGTCAATGTGAAGTCGTATGCGTGGGCAAACTATGCGGGCGTGCCGAAGGGCTTGATGGACAAGTTCGCGCATGAGCCGCTGCTAGCGAAGTTCATGCTGACGGCTTTCGATAAAGTGCTGGGGCCGCTGCTGATCGTCAGCGGTGTAATGCTTCTGATCGGCCTGGGAACGCGGGTGTCGCTCATGGTCCAGGCGGTGCTGTACCTGGCGTTGACGGCGGGGCTTGTCCTGATCGACCAGCCCGACGGCGTGACGTACCTGGGAATCCACATGGGGCTGTTGGCAGGCGCCTTTGTGCTGGTTGGACACAACCGTTTTGCGGTGCTGAAGAAATGGTGAAGTCTTTCCTTAAGCGGTTTTTAAATCGTCGCGACTTCATCAACGCGAGCGCAGTTGCGGGTGCCGGGCTGCTGCTGAACTCGTGCAAGTCTGGCACGACGCCTGGAGCTACGGCTGCGAAGCCTTCGTCGCAGAACATGCTGCACGTGGCGCTGATCGGGTACGGCGAAGAAGGCAAGGTGCTGCTGGAGTCGATGCTCAACATCCCGGATATCAAGGTCGTCGCGCTTTGCGATATTTGGGAGTATCACCGCGGCGAAGGCCTGCGCTACTTGTCGAAGCTCGGCAATGAAGTGCGCGGGTACGAGAACTACGAGGAACTGCTGGCAAAGGAGAAAGATCTGCAGGCCGTGGTGATCGCGACCCCTGACTTTACCCACGCGCCGATGACGAACGCATGCCTTAAGGCGGGGCTCGATGTGTATTGCGAGAAGATGATGAGCAACACGATCGAGGGTGCGCGGTCTATGGTGCAGACGATGCGCTCTACGGGCAAGCTGCTGCAGATCGGGCATCAGCGCCGGAGCAATCCGCGGTACCTGTTTACGCGGAACCGGTTGCTGGGTGAGGCGAAGTTTTGCGGGCGCTTGACCGCGGCCCAAGGGCAGTGGAACCGTGCGGTGAAGGAAGACTTTGGGTGGCCCAAGAAGTACGAGATGCCGCAGGCGCTGCTGACGCAGTATGGGTATAAGGATATGCACCAGTTCCGCAACTGGCGCTGGTACAAGGGGCTCGGCGGCGGTCCGCTGTCGGACCTGGGGGCGCACCAGATCGATATCTTCAACTGGTGGATGGGGACGCCGAGTTCGGTGATGGCCAGCGGCGGCCTGGACTACTACAAAAACCACGACTGGTACGACAATGCGATGGTGATCTACGAGTATCCGCTGGCGACTGGCATGGCTCGGGCGTTCTACCAGGTGCAGACGACGACAAGTGCAGGTGGTGGATACTACGAGACGTTTAGCGGCGATGATGGAACGATCAAAATGTCGGAAGACCCTTCCGTTTGCGCGATCTACCGCGAGGCGCGGGCAACGGGTGTGTCGTGGGATGATCTGACGGAGAAGGGGTACGTGCACCTAAAGCAGCCGACGACGGATGCTGTGAAGGTGGATGTGCGCGAGACCGCGCAGCTGGCGGAGTATGACATTCCAGTGTTCTTCAACAAGCCGCCGCACCAGCCGCATTTGGAGAACTTTTTCTCGGCGGTGCGCGGGACTGGCAAGTTGAACTGCCCGGCGGATGAAGCGTTCACGAGCGAGTATGTGATCCACAAGGCAAATGAGGCCATTGCGGCGAAGAAGAAAATCGACATTACACCCGAAGAAGTGAAGGCCTAGGTACAGGATGATGATGAAACATGGTATCGCGTTGACGATGTTGGTTGTGTTTTCTGCCGCGCTGGCGCAGAACCAGGTGCCACTTAAGACGAAGCTGCCGCCGCCGTTGTTTGTGGGGACGCCTGTGCCGATCGCCGTGCCGAACCTGGAGCCGCCCATCCGTGGGAAGCGGCCGGATTTTATGGTGCCGGTAGGGACGATCAATCTTGCTTTGGGCAAGAAGGTGACGTCGAGCGACAGCAATCCAAATACCGGGACGCTGGATATGGCGGTGGACGGCGACAAGGCCGGCGATGAGGGATCGTGGGTAGAGTTGGGACCGGGTAAGCAGTGGCTGCAGATCGACCTGGCGAAGCCCGCCAACGTGTACGCGGTGTTGCTGTGGCACTTTCACTCGCAGGCGCGGGTATATCGGGATGTGGTGGTGCAAATGTCGGATGACGCGAACTTCCGCAGCGGCGTGAGCACTATCTTCAACAACGACCTGCATAACGAACTGGGGCAGGGCGTGGGGAAAGACCTGAACTACGTAGAGACGTACCAAGGCAAGCTGATCGATGCAAAGGGCGCGAAGGGGCGCTATGTGCGCATTTATAGCAATGGGAATACTTCGAACAAGCTGAATCACTATATCGAGGTTGAAGTGTGGGGCAAGCCTGCGTGAAGCGGCCTCGGGCGGGGCGGCGGTTGTGACGGTGCCTCGGTCTCGGAAGGTGATGCTGTGGGCGGCGTTCGTGGTGGTTGCGCTGCTGGGGTTGGCATTGCGGTTGCTGCAGTTGGGCACGAGGCCGATGCATACCGATGAAGCGGTGAATGCTTACATTGTCGGTGAAGTGCTGGCGGGGCGGAGCTTCCCTTACGATGCCGGGGATAGGCATGGGCCGGTGCTGACCGCCGTGGCGTGGCCGCTGGTGAGGGTACAGGGGGCGAAGAGTTTCGTTGAGTTGACGGAAGCGGAGTTGCGGCTGACGACTGTGCTGGCGGGGACGCTGACGGTGGTGCTGTTTGGGGCGGGGGTGGAGTGTTTAGGGTTGGTGCCGTGTCTGGTGGGGGCGATGCTGATGGCTGCGAGTTCGCTCCCGGTTTACTACGATCGATACTTCATTCACGAGTCGCTGTTTGTGTGTGCGACGTTTGGGCTGATGCTGAGTGGGTGGCGGCTGTGGCAGCGCGGAGGTTTGGGGAACGCTGCGGTTGTGGGGGCTTGTACGGCGGTGATGCTGGCGTGCAAGGAGACGGCCGTGATTCAGTTTGCGGCGTTGGGGGTGGGTGCGTTGTGGGTTTGGCGGACGCGGCGGAGCGCACCTAGCGGCTTGCGGCTGAGATGGATCGCGATCGCTGTTGGAGTCTTTGTAGTGCTTAGTCTGGCGCTGTTTACGTGGTTCGGGCGTGAGTGGAGCGTGCTTGCCGCGTTCACGCGTGTGGGGCCGGCGTACTTTGCGCGGGCGCATGGGGCTGGACATGAGGAGCCGTTTGGGTACTACGCGCGGCTGGTCGCGGAGAATGGATCGGGAGCGATGGTTTGTGCGCTGGCCTGCGTGGGAGTTTGGCGGACGGTGAGGCAGCGCGCAGGTTCGGCGTTCGAATTTCTGGTGGTGTATGCGGTTGCGATTGGCTTGATCTACAGCGTAATCCCTTACAAGACGCCGTGGCTTGCGCTGAACTTCTGGTTGCCGCTGGTGTTGCTGGCGGGGCTTGGTATCGAGGGATTGTGGCATGGGCTTAGGGAGATTTTGAAGAAGCCCACGTTGGCGGTTGGTGTTGGTGTGGCGCTGGTTTGCGGGGCTACTGTTTTGATTGCGCATGACACGCGGCGGCTGGTGTTTACGGATCCGGCGGGGGAGGCGAATCCGTACGCCTATGCCCATACGTCGGAAGACCTGTTGGGTCTGGCGCCGGCGATTGATCGGCTGGCCGCGGAGAATGGGCTTGCGGTACCGCGGATCGCGGTGATTGCTAGCGATGCGTGGCCGCTGCCGTGGTACTTGCGGCGATATCCGGAGACTGGGTTTTGGCAGCCGACGCAGAAGGTGGCGAGCGCTGATTTTTATGTGACGACGACGGCTGAGGCGTTTGATGGAGAGGCGCGTGGCCTTCGTGCGGAGTTTTTTGGGCTGCGACCAGGTGTGATGGTGCTCTTGTGGTCGCGGAGGCCGAGGTAGCGTGCATGGCTGAGGTCCATACGTTTCGGCATCATGCTATGGCCACGTACTTCGAGGTGCGCGTGGTTCATGAAGAGCGAGGGTATGCGGCACAGCTTGCGCAGGCGGCGTTTGACCTGGTGGATGGGCTGGAATCGCAGCTGAGCCGCTTCAGGACGAACAGCGAGGTTGCGCGAATGGCTTCGCTGGGGCCAGGGGAGACGATGCGGCTGAGTGAGCCGGTCTATGCGTGTCTTGAGATTGCGGACCGGATGGAGAGGGCGACGGGGGGCGCTTTCTCGGCTACGCCGGTGGCGGTGCGGGTGCAGTTGGCGCGTTGGACGCTGTTGCGGCAGGAGTCTGCGATTCGATGCGATGGCGGGGTGCTGCAGATGGATTTGGGCGCGATTGGGAAAGGGTTCGCGCTGGACCGCGTGGCGGAGCTTTTGCGGACGTGGGATTGCGGAGCGTTCTTAGTGGTTGCGGGGGGCAGCAGTATTGTTGCTGGTGAGCCGCCGCCGGGGGCTGCGGGGTGGACGTGCGGGGTTGGCGAAGGGGAGGCGCGGCGGGAGCTTGGGTTGACGCGGGCGGCGCTGAGCGGGTCGGGGCTGGCGGTCAAGGGGAATCACATTGTTGATCCGCGCACGGGCCAGGCTGCGCTGCGGCAGGAGCGTGCGTGGGCGGTGGCGGATAGCGGAGCGGAATCGGATGCCCTGTCGACATCTTGCATAGTTTTGGGCGATGCGGAGATTGAAGAGGTGCTTGTGAAGGAGGCTTCTTGGGGGGTGTTTCTGGAAGGCGGCGAGGGGGTGCGTATGTTGGGCCGCAGGCTGCCGCCAGTGGCCTGATCGTGGGGTGGCTCGCCTGGAGGGGATTGGTGGTCCGAAACGCGGATTTCGTCTGCGAATGACAACAAAAAGCGGGTTTAGAAGGGGGCCTCGGCAGGTAGCATCGCGGGTTCGGTGGAGGTCAGGCTTTCGCGTTCGGTGTCGCGGAAGCTGAGTGCGAAGAGGGCGAAGGCGAAGGCTGAGGCGCATGCGGAGAAGATCCAGATGGCGCGCCAGTTGTGCTGTCCTTCGCGAGGGTGAAGTGTTGGATGACGGCTCTTGAGAGCCAGGAGCCTACAAACATCCCGGCGCCGTAGGTAAGGAAGGTGATGAGGCCCTGGGCCGCGGTGCGGAGGGATGGCAAGGCTTTGCGATCAATGTAGATCTGGCCGGTGACGAAGAAGAAGTCGTAGCAGATACCGTGCAGGAGGATGCCGAGTTAGAGCATCCAGATGTGGGGTCCGGCGTTGCCGTAGGCGAACATGATGTAGCGGAAGAGCCAGGCGGACATGCCGGCGATGAGCATGTACTTGACGCCGAGGCGGCGGAAAAACCACGAGATGAGGAGCATGCAGCCGAGCTCAGAGAGTTGGTCGCCGGTCATCGGGCTGGCGGCTTTGTGGACGCCGCTTTCGTTGAGGAAGAGGTTGGTGAAGGCGTAGTAGAACTGGAGCCGAATGCATATGAGGAAGATGCGATGGCGAAGATGGTCATGGAGCGTTCCTTGAGCAGGCCGAGGACTTCGCGGTGGAAAATTCCGTGGCTGGTGGTGGAGCGATGTTTGGCGAGCGGCGGCGTTGCGGGAAGCGTGATGGAGTAGAGGCCCATCAGCAGCGACGCGAGGGCAGCGATCTGCGCGGGTTGGCGGTGGCTTCCCAGCCGAAAGAGCCGACGCTAGGCCGGGCGACGATCCAGCCTAGGGTGCCGAAGACGCGGAAGGGGCCGAACTCGGTTTTGGGTCGGACATCTGGCGGAGGGCGAGCGAGTTGGTGAGCGCCAGCGTGGGCATGAATGCCGGCAGTAGAGCAGGACTGCGCCGTAGAGCGAACCGAAGCTGGTGGTGAGCGAGGCTCCGAAGAGGAGATGGGCGCCGGCGAGATGGAGCGCAGCGAGGACCCACTGGCTGGCGAAGAACTTGTCTGCGATGAGGCCGACGAGGAAGGGGTGCTGGACTAGGTGGGCAACTGACACCGCCGGACGGCCTCATGGATGTTCAACGGGCCTACGTCGGCGCCACGCGGCTCGACGATCCCGTCCTTCCGCCGATGAAAGGCGACCTCGCCGGAGTGCTGCCAACTTTGTTCTTGACCAGCACTCGCGATTGGTTCTTCGGCGGCACAAGTCTCTTTCACCGTGCGATGATGCATGCGGGAAACGAGCCTGAGCTTGTCGTCTTCGAAGCGTTCAATCATGGCTTTTGGGAAAATCCAACGTTACCCGAGTCAGATGAGGCCGATCGCATCGCTGTAAGCTTTTTCAGTAAGCATTTGAAAGCGCGGTGGCCTTGGACGCCAAACCTGTCCTTTAGGCACCAGGTCTTGCGTTCACTGAGAGGGAACTTGATTGGCGGCCAATTGTCAATGCGCTCATCGAGTATTGATTGTTGACGATATGCCGGCTTCTCGGAAGCAAATGCGGCCAAGAGTCCTCAACTGAGGAGGACAGGCCGTTGCACTCACCGACACGCCGGTTCCCCGTTGATACTGGCATGTCCGCGCGTGCTGAAGCTCCTAGCGCAACAGCTCAGACTTACAAGGTTGTGACCATGGTTGTCGCAATCCGCCGGTCGGTTTTGCTCGAAATGCAGGAGAAGCTCATGGGCAAAAAAGCTCCGAAGCTTCGAAAGGTCCGGTTTGGAAATGGCAGGCTTATGACAGACTATATTTCCTTAACTACCGTGAACATTGAGAATTGTGGCCCACGCCACACGACTCTTAATCGACTGGTCGCAGGTTCGATCCCTGCCTCGTCCACCAACATTTTGCGTGCAACCGCACTCGAAGACCCTACCCAAAGATCGGCTTCCTCGATCAATCACTAACCGCCGCTCGCGGCATTCTCCTTCTGGGAGGACCGTTCGCACGTACAGGTGTCCACCAGCGCTTCGCCGTCGAGGAGCTCTGCCCCCCTCCCGGCTAGGGCGCGCTTGCGCTTGAGACTCGCGCCCCTAGCTACGCTGTCTTCGCAGAGCCCGCCCGCGACGAACATGTTCGCCGCTCCGTCACCGCCCTCGAAAACCCTGAAACGCCCTTTGCGGTTGATATCGAGCGCGCCGTCCTCGACGCGCTCGGTGGCGGATGCCAGATCCCCATTGGCATCTACTGCTCCCCCAAACGCGACAATAGCGGAACCATCGCCTGGCGCGTCCACGCCCAGGTCCTCGCCCCCGACGGCGAACGCATGATCTGCCTCTCGACCGAAGCCCCTACAACAATCGCCGTGGCCAGCCTGGGGCATCAGGTCGCCGAAGACCTCAAGATCTGAGGCGCTCTCGAATTGTTGACCGCATAAATAAACCGTAAACCGGCCCATCAACTGGCAATCAAACTCGCTTTCGCGACTTAGCATCCTAGCCCTGAGCGTGTGAAAGTCTGCGCTTAAAGCCGGCTCCCGCATGGAGAGAGTCCCGAACGAAAAATCAAATTGAATTCCGCAAACGGTCACGGACCGTGCGGCCAACCTGTCTCTAACGCCGGTGTTCGCACCGAAAAGGAATAATTATGAAAGCACTCGTCTATCACGGACCGAAACAAGTAAGCGTCGACAATGTCCCCGACTCAAAAATTGAGAAGGCGACCGACGTCATCATCCGGCTCACGACAACCAACATCTGCGGTTCAGATCTGCACATGTACGAAGGCCGTACCGACGTGGCAAAAGGCAAGATCCTCGGCCACGAAAATCTCGGTGAGGTAGTCGAGGTGGGCAAGGCCGTCGACTTCATCAAAAAGGGTGACCGCGTCGTCCTGCCCTTTAACATTGGGTGTGGCTTCTGCGCCAATTGCGAGCGCGGTCTCACCGGCTACTGTCTCACCTGCGCCGATCCCACCGTCATGCCGGGCATGGCAGGAGCCGCGTATGGCTTTGCCGGCATGGGCCCATACCAGGGCGGTCAGGCCGAATTCCTGCGCGTCCCCTATGCCGACTTCAACTGCCTCAAGTTACCGGAGGACGCCGTCGAAAAGGAGCGCGACTACGTCATGCTCTCTGATATTTTCCCTACCGGATGGCACGCCACACGCCTCGCCAACGTCAAGCCCGGCGAGTCCATCGTTATCTTCGGAGCCGGTCCGGTCGGCCTTATGGCCGCAATGTCCGCGCGCATTCAGGGCGCAAGCCAGATTTTTGTCGTCGATCACAAGGCCGATCGCCTCGCGCTCGCCGAACAGATCGGCGCGATTCCCATCAGCTCCTCCGACGATAATGTCACCGAGCAGATCCTTGCCCACACCAAAGGCCTCGGCGCCGACTGCGGATGCGAATGCGTCGGCTTCCAGTGCTTCAACGCTGCCGGCAAAGAAGTCCCTAACATGGTTATGAATGCCCTCGTCGACGCTGTCAAAGCAACCGGATACATCGGCGTCATCGGCGTCTTCATCCCCACAGACCCAGGGGCAGCCGATGACCTCGCCAAAAAGGGCCAGATCGCCTTCGACTTCGGCAAATTCTGGTTCAAGGGTCAAAAGATGGGCACAGGCCAGTGCAACGTCAAGGCATACAACCGCCGCCTCGCAGAACTGATCCACCACGGCAAGGCGAAGCCATCCATCATTATTTCCCACGAAATTCCTCTTGCCGAGGCGCCCGACGCCTACAAGCACTTCGATAACCGGGACGAAGGCTGGACCAAGGTCATCCTCCGCCCCGCCGCATAAGCACAGACACCTCGTGTACTACCCCGGGGCCGGACACCCAAGTCCGGCCCTTCCGCAACCAGTAGTTGCCGACAGACATTCGCCGCTACGCCATCATTGCCTTCAATGTAATTCCGATACTGGGCCGCTGGCTTCTGCCCCGCACAAGTGACTTTGTGGTTTTCGGTTAGTGACAGAAAGAGCGCAAATCCACGGCGACGGGTCAGTTCCATAGCAGACTCAACTCCCTGAGTTTGTGATACGAAGAAGTCCAGAGCCGCCCGTCCCACTTCGCAACCGAACACCAGAAGCACGGCTACGCACAGCCGTTGCTCACCACCCACTCTACCCCCTTCAAATCAGGTGGAGTAACTTGACAAGGGGGCTATGCTAACCATGTATAAAATACTCCGGCAGCAGGCCAAGCATTTCCAATTGCACCTATCAAGTCCGGACTTAACACTCCTCTTTCGAAGACTCTAGGACTTTTTTTGGGGGGGGTACCAGCTTTGAAGATCGAGTACAGCAACTTCGTGCTGAAGACATTTACCAGCGAATGATGTCGCCGGCCGATCGCAAATAATTGTGTGCGATCGTCGCTTGACGGCAAACTTCGCATGATCGAGCCTCGTAATTTTGACTTCCATAATGGTCTTTACCCTTTATAGGAATAAAGACGCGGTAGTCGATTCGTTACATCAAGGCAGATATTTTCCCTGTGCCTGGCATTCCTAGTAGGCGCAGGTATTCCTGGGTGAGGATGGATCGCAAACGGGGCGCAACAGCAGCGTCACACGGAATCTCCAGTGAGCGGCATCGGTCGATGGCGGCACGCAGGTCGCGGAGGAATGCAACGCAAGCCGGACACGCCTCAATATGCTCTCGCATCTCCTCGCAAGTAGCAGGTTCAACTCGGTTATCTAAATATTCCGAGAGGTTGGAAAACAATTTGCGACATTCGGTGGGGCGCTGCCCGTCTTTCGCCCGGATACTCCTGGACTTCTTCCCAGCGGGCACGCCTTTATCCAAATTTTGGGACGTGTCATCCAGCATCTTGCTCATCTCTTTACGGACGAACAAGCGCGCCCGATGGAGGCGAACTCTTACTGTGCCTTGCTGCAGGCCAAGAATCTGCGCGACTTGTTCGGTCTTCAGTTCTTCCATGTCGTGGAGTACAAGGACAATACGCAATTGGGCGGGGATTCGCAAGACCGCCTGATGGAGCAGGTGGTGCTGCTCGGCGTGGAGGAGATGGCTTTCAGGGCTCTCGGCAGCATCCTGCAATAGTCGCCCCATCTCCGCTTCGTCCGGCATCAAGTCATCCAGCGACAGCATATGCTTTGGAGCAGAAGCGCCTTTACGACGCATGCGCCAACAACGGTTTCTGGTGACCGTATACAGCCACACCGCAAGAGCTTGGGGTCCATGGATCGTGGCGAGGTGTCCGACCGATCGATAGAGCACTTCCTGCATCGTATCTTCCGCGTCTTCCGGATGCCCGCAGACCTTCATACTGAAGGAATAGACCGTGTGCTGCAGCAAGCCCATGGCCTCTTCGACGGCTTCGGGAGTGTTGAGGCGCAGGAGATCGGCAGCTTGGATCAGTTCAGGTCGCATCGATCGAGTTCTCACAAACAAGCCAAGTATATTCTTCGGCCACTTACTGGATACACTGCTGACCAGCGTCGCTCGCCTGCTGCTTCAGTTCGATCATACGCAGACAGAGTGGGCTGATCTTCGTTAGCCACTCACGCAATTTGGATACTTCGGGCTCGGTGGATAACGATAGCCATCCGCGCAGTAATGCCATTGCAAGGTCTAAGTCAGCGCCTCGCCGATTTGCCTCCAGGCGAAACATCTGGCGATAGACCTCATCTTTAAGCTGATCGCCATGATTTCGGAGAGCATTGATCGAAGCTTTTCGAACAGTCATATTCTTTCGTTTCCCCTTCTCACCGGGGCCCGCAGCAGTTGGAACTCTTCAGACCCATCGCACGGAAGATTGCCATCGCCGGGCACCAGTTTGTAAAGGCCGACTGCAACAGGTTGAGTCCGACAAATACCGCCAGCCACAGCCAATAGGACGATACATAATGTGCCAGCACAGCCGACACCAGCACTATCACGCCTGCCATCAGGCGCACACCGCGTTCTACTGTCATAGGGATTCTCCTTGATGGGTTATGGGTTGAGGTTCCGGCTCGGATTGCTGCCGCGAGTGAACCATGTAGTAAAGCACTGGAATGGTGGGCCACGAGAGGAAAGTAGAAGCAACCGCACCTGCGATCAACGATATTGCAAGACCCTGAAAGATTGGGTCTGAGAGAATCACGCATGCTCCGGCGACGACTGCGGCCGCGGTCAAAAGCATGGGGCGGAAGCGGACCGCGCCCGCGTCGATCACCGCTTCTGCCAAAGGCATTCCCTGGCGACGGCGAAGCTCGATGAAGTCGACGAGAATGATCGAATTGCGGACGATGATTCCGGCTCCAGCGATGAAGCCGATCATCGACGTTGCCGTGAAAAACGCGCCCAGGATCGCATGAGCTGGCAGGATGCCTACAAGCGTCAGTGGAATTGGGGCCATGATGATGAGCGGCACAATGAAGGATCGGAACCAGCCCACCACGAGAACGTAGATGAGAATCAGCACGGCCGCAAAAGCAAGCCCAAGGTCGCGGAACACCTCGATGGTGATATGCCACTCGCCATCCCACTTCATCGAGTAGCGGTCGGTTGAATCCGGCATCACAGCGTTATAGCGAGTCAGCGCGTATCCGCCGGGAAACGTTAGATGATCGAGGTCTTTATTCATCTTCAGGATGGCGTAGACCGGGCTCTCTTCGGCTCCAGCCACGTCTCCTGTGACATAAACGACGCGACGCAGATTCTTGTGATAAATGCTGGGCTCGATGGTCTTGTGTTCAACGATGACCAGTTCTCGGAGAGAGACCATGCCGCCGTCTGCACCGGGCAGGCGGATGTTCTCCAAGCCCTGCTCGGAGGAACGGTCGGCACGGTCTAGTTCGACAATTGCGGGCACAGGCTCGCGTGAAGTCTGATCGTGGATCAGACCTACTTGAGTCCCCGAGATAGCAAGCGCTAGTACATGGGTGACATCGGAGACAGCGATACCGTGCTGGGCGGCCTTAACCCCATCCACACGCATAATCAGTCTGGGTTGAGGATCTTCGACGTACCAGTCGGTGTCAACGACGCCGGGAGTGTGCTGAAAGATCGACTTGATCTGTTGGGCGACTCGTGTCTGACCTGCGAGGTCGGGGCCGTAGACCTCCGCCACCAGCGTCTGTACGACGGGGGGCCCCGGCGGCACCTCGCTGACCTGGATTCGCGCTCCGTACTGGTTACCGATCGCAACGAGCAGCGGACGAAGCCGCTTTGCAATCGCATGGCTCTGCACGCTGCGTTGCTTCGCGGGCAGGAGGTTTACCTGAATATCAGCTTGATTTGGCTGCTGGCGCATGTAGTAGTGCCGCACCAGTCCATTGAAGTTATAAGGGCCGGAGGTTCCGGTATAGGTCTGGTAGTTCAAGATATCCGGCTGCCGCCCGAGTTCGTCGCCCAATGCCTGAGCGACCCGCGCTGTCTGTTCCAGTGGCGTGCCGTCAGGCATATTGATGATGACTTGCAGTTCGCTCTTGTTGTCGAACGGCAACATCTTCACCCGCACCAAGCCCAGAGGGACCAGCGCCACCGAGATCAACAGCAGAACAGCCACTCCGATGAAGAACAACCCGCGATTGCGCGCCGAACGGATAAGCGGCGTCATAATGCGTCGATACAATCTTGTCCGCCAGTTCTCACTCTCCGGCTCTAGCGTCTCGCCCCCACTAAGCTGCTTTCCAAGCAGCCGGATCGCAGCCCATGGCGAGACCACAAAGGCAACGAGGAGTGAGAAGAGCATCGCCGCAGACGCTCCCACCGGAATGGGCCGCATGTATGGCCCCATGAGACCGCGGACAAAGGCCATGGGGAGTACGGCCGCAATGACCGCGAAGGTGGCCAGAATGGTGGGGTTTCCTACTTCGGCAACCGCTTCCACGGCAACTTCACTCATCGGTCGACCGCGACTCTCCGGGAGTCGGAAGTGCCGCACCATGTTCTCAACCACAACGATGGCGTCATCCACTAGAATGCCGATGCTGAAAATCAAAGCGAAGAGCGTGACGCGATTGATGGTATAGCCGAGCAAATAGAACACCGACATTGTGAGTGCAAGCGTGACTGGAATGGCCAGCAAAACGACGCCCGATTCGCGCCACCCCAGGAAAAGGGCAACCAGTAGGGTTACTGACAGCGTCGCCAACAGCAGGTGTTCGAGTAGTTCATCGGATTTGTCCTTGGCTGTCTCTCCGTAATTGCGCGTCGTGGTAACTGTCACGTCGCTAGGCACTGTTACACCTTGCATCCGGTGGACGCTCGCGAGTACGACATTTGAGATCTCCGTCGCATTGGTGCCTTTGCGCTTGGCAACGGTGATCGTTACCGCGGGGTGTTGCCCGGCCGCGGATGAAGTCGCATTGCCCGAGTTGGCCGTGCCGTAGGCCACATAGTCCGCTGGCTCCGCGGCTCCGTCCACGATCTTGTCGGCGACGTCCCGCAGGTACACCGGTTGTCCCCGAACTACGCCTACGACCACGGTTTCCAAATCTTCGCTGCGAGTGAATATGTTGCCGACGTCAACCCGGACCTGCCGGTTGTTCACCGCGAAGCTCCCCGCCTGAACCATTGCATTGGCGGCTTGCAGGTGCCCGGCAATAGTCATTGGCGAGATGCCGTAGGCGTTCAGCTTCTCAGTGCTGAGCACCACGCGCATCGTTCGAGGTAGGCCGCCGATGATCGTCGTCTCCGAGACATCGGAGATCTGCTCGAAGTTGTGTTGCATTTCGGCTGCGATAGCACGAAGTTGATAACCGTCGTAATGCTCGCCCCAAAGCGTGAGGGCCAGGATCGGGACATCGTCGATCGAGCGCGCCTTGATGAGCGGCTGGGAAACACCCGGCGGCATGTGGTCGAAGTTGGAGTAGAGCTTGCTGTAGACCTTGATGAGTGCATCTTCCTGGGACGTGCCGACCAGAAAGCGCACGATCACCATGCTCT
Organism: Granulicella sp.; assembly: GCA_025357875.1. Lineage (GTDB taxonomy): Bacteria > Acidobacteriota > Terriglobia > Terriglobales > Acidobacteriaceae > Edaphobacter. Next base: position 58,810 of record JANYLK010000211.1, on the reverse strand, counting down.
GTCCGGGAGCCGAAGTGGAATAGACATACTCGACACCCGAAATCTGATGGACCAGGTTTTCGATTGGTAGCGTTACTCGATGCTCAACCTCAGCCGGTGATGCACCGGGCATCGCAGTCGTAATGTCCAGCATTGGAACAAGGATCTGCGGTTCCTCTTCGCGAGGAATGATTGCAATGGCGAAAGCACCAATCGCAAGCGACGCCGCAATGAAGAGGGGTGTCAGCTTGGAGTTGAGAAAGGTGTGGGCCAGTTTCCCGGCTATTCCAAGCTCCTGCTTCATCGCAATACCTCGATGCGCTTGCCGGCGAGGTCACGGTCGGAGGGATCGTCCACGAGCTTCTCGCCAGCGGATATGCCCGACAGAACTTCCACGAGATTGCCTTGTGTTGCGCCCAGCGTGAGGTAACGGAGCTGAGCAATTCCCTGGGCGTCGAGGACATACACACATGCCAGAGAGCCGCGAAGAACAACAGCGGAACGGGGAATAACAATCGCCTGGCGGACGCCGTTAGCAAACGCCGCCGTTCCGTACATGCCGGCTCGCGTATGGATTGAAGAAGGAAGGTCAATCTTGACAGTAAAGCTATGGCTGCCGGGGTCGGCTGCTGGGTCGATCTCGGCCACAGTTCCCGTAAGATCAGCGGAGGACGCTCCATCGATCGCAACCTGAACCTTCATCCCCTTGCGGACTGTGGCGATCGCCGACTCATCCACCGTGGCTTGCAGTTGCAATGCTCCCGCCTGATCCACCTGCAACAGAGGCACGCCCGGCGAGGCCATCGTCCCCGGATCGGCCATACGCGCAGTAACCACACCGCCAAATGGCGCAACCAGACGAGTGTAGCCAAGCAATGTATGTGCGCCCGCTACTTGGGCCCGCGCTGCGTCGGTCTGCGAGCCGACTGCCTCAAGCCTGGCATTCGCGGCGGCCGCCCGCTGTGTGACCTCATCCATCTCCTGCGGACTTACGCTCTTCTGCGCCTCCAGTTGCCGGTAGCGTTCCAGTGTGCTGGCCGCCAGCTTCGCATCCGTCTGTGCAGCAGCTTGCTGGCTTTGTGCGGCCTTCACCCCTGCCTGTGCCTGGTCCACCGAGGCCCGTTCGGCAGCACCGTCAATCACAACCAGAGTTTGTCCGGCGCGTACCAGGTCTCCCTCGCGCACCGGGACCTGCTGAATTCGCCCTACAACCTGCGCCGACACGATCGCCGTTTGCCGGGCATGAATGGTTCCCGTGGAACGAATGTTCAGGGGGAGTTCCTGCTGCTTACTCTCGACGACCCGCGCCTGCATGGTTTCAACCACAGCGGGCGAAACTGCTTCGCCGCCATGACAACCAGCCATCATCCCTGCGGAAATTGCAAATAAATAACCCGATAGCACGATCTTCATTGCAAATCCTCCGCCGCAGCGGGAGTCAGTGTCCCTGTTGCGTAAAGCAGTTGCGCATAGGCCATGGCATTTCCGTACACGGCATGCCAATAGCTGGAGTGGCTCTGTCTCTCTGCATCTTCAGCCCGCAGCAGATCAGTGATGGTGGCAAGTCCCGCACCGTAACGGTTCTTGATGATGCGCAGACCCTCGGCTGATTGATCCATCGCAGCTCGCGCGGTCGTAAGCGAAAGTTCTGCCGTCTTGCGGTGAATGTGCGCCTGGCTTACTTCCAGCCGCACATGCTGTTGCGAGGCAGAAAGTTGAGCGTCGATCTTTTGTTTTGCGGCGGTCGCCTGTGCAAACTGGGCGCGTTTGCGTACCGGCAGAATGTCGATGCTGACCTGAACGCCAGCCACCCAATTGTTTCCTCCTGAGCTGCCCAGCGATCGCTGGTCCTCTTCCCAGTTTCCGTAGGCGTTCACACTCGGGCCAAAGCTCGACTTTGCCGCGCCAACCGCGGAAGCCTGGGCGGATTGCGTCTGTGCCAGGGCCGTCAGGTCGGGACGAGTCTTTGCGGCGGTCGCAATCTCCTCTTCGAGCAGTAGTTGGGGGAATGTATGGGGCTCGATCGGCTTCAGCTCGGATGCTTTGAGGTCCGGAACGCCCATAGCCTCACGCAACTGCGCCCATGCCAACTCCAGCTCTCCCTGCGCTGCAATCAGATCCTGCATGCGTGAGGCCACATTGACCTCGGCTGACATTTGATCCGACTCCACCGCAAGACCAGCCTTGACGTGCGCCTGCGCCGAAGTCAGTAGCGCCGATGCGGTCTCTTGTTCATGCTGTGCAACGTCAATCGCACGCTGTGCGTAGAGCACAGACTGGTACGCCTCGACAACGTGAAGCACGATCTGCTGGTCCACGGCCTTCGCGGACAATGATGCGCTTTCTCGCAATAGATCGGCAGTGCGAATCTCCCTCTTTGTTTTGAAGCAATCAAATGCAGTCCAGGAACCGGAGAAGCGGGTTGAGAAGTTACCGATTGACGGGGGATGATTCAACGCATCCAGAGCAAAGTCAGCTTGCGTGAACTGTCCTTGCCGCAGACGGGTACCGAAGGCATAGACGGGGTCATCTCCACGGGAGATGTCTTCCGTGAAGCTGAGGTGGGGTAGCAATTGACTGCGGGCGATTGCCGCCGCCGATGTAGCTTCCTGATTGTCTGCGCGAGCGATAGCAGCCTGGGGACTTTGCTTCAAGGCATGATCAATGGCCTGCCGCAGCGTCAGAGGGGACTGGCCAGCGGCAGCAGGTTGCCCCCAACGAAAAAGGAGATACAAACTAAGGGATATGTAAAGGCCGAAATTCTTTAGACGTATTTTCTTTGGCTGACGCATTCATAGGAATAAATCCACAAAGCATGGCTTTCGTTACAAAGAATGTGAAATAAGTTCACCGGTGACCATATACGCCGAGTTCGAAATACAGGCTCCGGGTCGTTGCCCCCTTGCGTATGTCCTGGCTAAAATCAAACACGCGTACCCGCGGAAAGCGTTGGGGCAACGCGAGGGCCTGCTGCAGAATCCTGGTGAGCAGGACGGGAACAATAAATATTGACAATGCCGTCGGGCTGCGGCTCATGGATGCCGTCCAGCTGCCGACTGCCAACGCGGTGGAAGAATACGACATTGCAAATTTTGCGGCCTTGATGGTCAAATGACTTTTTGTCGCCGCCCACCGGGTATCGATATTCCGATTACGTGAAGATGATTTGTGCGCCCGCCGCCTTTTAGTAAAACCGACCAATCGAAATGACATCGTCGAGTTCAGGGCAAAAGTCCGCGCGTTTTAGATGGAACATGTCCACGCTAGCCTTGCAGGCATAGATATCACAGCCCGCGTCGTGAATCATGGTAATAAATTCGGCGACCGGGGGAATGTCGATCTTTTCCATTTCCATCATCGAAGTGGCAAAGGCAGACATGCCAGGTAAAGCTCCTAACAGAGTCGGCATGTGCATGCTGGGATTCCCCACCGTAGCCACTTTAAGGTTGTTCATCCGTTTGTCGATGATCGTCTCCAGCCCAAAGAAGGTGAAGAAGAGTGAAGCGTTAATGCCTTCCATGCGCGCGCCATTCGCCATGATGAGGCCGAGATATACTCTCTCCAGCGAGCTACGCGATACGACGATGGCTACTTTTGTTGTAGGTTCAGGCGCAGTCTTTTCCACTCTGCTCAAAGTTCTCCCCAAGATTTGGTCTGCTTCTGCGTTTGCCATGGTCCCACCTCTCTCAAACACAGGCCTTCGGTTTTGGAAGCCCTGCGATCTTGGCCGCGCGCTTTGCAGGGCTCTTGGGGAAGAGCTGATACAGAGTCTTCGTATCGACGCCGCTTTCCTTGGTCAGGTGGCGGATCGAGGGTGAGTCTCCCTCTTTTTCGAAGACGGGCGCGTGAAATTAATGACCGACCAGTGCTGCGACGTCAACTCCTGCGCCTCGAGTCCACGGGCCAGATCTTTATTCCAATCGTTTCGATTGGCAAGATTCCCGTCTGTATGCAATTCAATAAACCTTCCAACATCGTGACCTGGACTCTTCCGAAACTATGAATAACCCTGAAGGGCCTGCAGCACCTCTGGATGTGTCAACTCTCGCGGGAATTCGGTGAGTTGAGGAACGCTCGCCTCTACCTGTTTGAGATCGCTCGCGGAGTGCGACTGGACGAACACATCGCCGATTCGCATTCCCGCTTTGGCTGCTTCAAAGTAGCCCCTCTCCTGGAGTCGCTGGCAGCCCGCAACCGCTTGGCGAAACAGGTCACGAACTATAGGCTGAGCATCTTCTACGAAATCGGCGGCCCTCTCCAACGTTCAGTAGCTTCGCATCAAGTAAGAAACTCTTGAACAGGTGAAGTATCTCTTGGGGCCGCAGCGCTGCAGAGCCGAGCGCCTCCGCCGCATCTCCCATGGCCTCCTCGCCCACCAGGGTGAGATCGGCCACGAGATCCTCGGCGCTGTTGCGAACGCGCTTCAGATGACTAAGCTCTTCGACAATGAAGTCCAGCTTTCGATCCAAGTGGGCCATGCGGTCTTCAATGCGGTCTTCCAGTAAATGCTTCGCGGACGTGGCCGAACAACTCGGAGTCCAGAAGGTCAGCGGGCAAAGCACCACAGTTAACGGCAACGAATAAGCCGCTGCTTCGCGGCGAACTCTGGCGAATGGCGAAGGCTACTACTTCCTTGCCGGTTTCGCTTTCGCCGCTTATCAGTATTGCGGCTTCGCTGTGTCGCAGCGTGTCTACCAAGCGAAAGATACGCTGCATGGCTGGCGAACAGGCGATCGCGCCGGCTCAGAACGTGGGCGAATTGGAACATATCTTCTGCTCTTCCGCCGGGCGAAGCAAAACCACGCAGGTCTTGCGCGGGTCGCAGATGCTTGAGGCTTCATGAACCACCGGAGCCGCAGTTATCGAAGCCAACCGCGATGCAATTTCTCTGAATTGCAGAATGGCCCTCCAGCCTTCTCGTCTTTTGCCCTCCATCAACGCCTCGCGTAGCGAACCCCCAATCCAAAGAGGCCAGATCCCGGCAACTCTTCGATTCCGCGACCGACCAATTCACGGGAGGTTCCGCTCCCAAGCAGTTCGTCTAGAAGAAAGGGAGCATGCACAATCCGGAAGTCCGCATCGAGGCAGACAAACGCCCGTCCCACCAACGCCAGAACTCGCGTGACGCCACATAAAGCAATCTGAGTAGCCTCGCTTAGCAACGGATTGCCAATTGGCATGTACATCGTTTCGGAACTGGGACCCACTGAGCCCTCCCTGATGGCTGTTGCAACAAACGCTTTTCGTTCGAAATTACCGGTTTGATCCAGTCACTCGGGCGGACTGCAGCCGCGAGTACCTGACAGAATAATGCCAGTCAAGGCTTCAAACGTTACACTGGGCGGCAACGTTATTTTCGTGACAGGCCCCATTAAACCTTGATTCTGCCGATTGATCGCGGGGCATTCCAAGGGCCTGATCGGTGCTACTCCGCAAGAAGACCGCTTGCGAGAAACAGCGGTCCTCCATGTGCTTGAAATTGCCGGACAGTATAATCTTGCGAACGATCGTGCATTCAGTTATTCAAGTATCTGGACTTCGCAAGACCTACGGCCGAACGGTGGCTGTCGAAGAGGTGTCGTTCGAGGTAAATGATGGTGAAATTTTTGGGTTAATTGGACCGAACGGGGCGGGTAAGACCACCACGATGGAGTGCATTGAGGGTTTGCGCAAGCCAGATCGAGGCACGATCTCGGTTCTAGGTCTTGATCCCTTTCGTCAGATCTACAAACTGCAACACAGAATCGGCGTTCAACTCCAGGAGGCGCAACTACAAAAGCGGATCAAAGTGTGGGAGGCCATGGACCTCTGGGCTTCGCTCTATCAGAAGAAGGCAGTCGACGCTGACCACTTACTTGAGCAACTCGGCCTCACCGACAAGCGGGAGGCCTGGTTTATGAACCTCTCCGGAGGCCAGAAGCAACGGCTTTTTATAGCACTTGCGCTGATCAATGACCCTGAGCTGGTGTTTCTTGACGAGTTGACAACCGGCTTGGACCCGCAGTCGCGACGAGCTATCTGGGACCTTGTTTGCAACATCCGCGATCGCGGAAAGACTGTCTTTCTGACCACTCATCTCATGGAGGAGGCCGAGCGGTTGTGCGACCGGGTCGCAATCATCGAGCACGGACGGATCATCGACATTGACAGTCCGGAGAGGCTTGTCGGCCGTCACTGTCCTGAGCGAACCGTCATCGTCGCTACGGACGACCCGATGGCTGAAGAGCGTTTTCGGTCGATCCCCGGAGTAGATGCGGTGACTTCAACTGACATGCGGCTCATGATTCGCGGTCGGGGCGAGGACCTGGTGACAGAGGTGATTCGTTGTCTGTCCGAGAATCGCATGCGGGTTACGGATTTCCGCACAATTCTCCCGAACCTTGAGGACGTCTTCCTCAAGCTTACTGGTCACTCAATTCGCGAATAGGCTCGACGATGATGCTGCTTGGACTCTGGAAACTTACCTGGATCGAGATCAAGATCTTTCTGCGCGAGCCGCTCGGGGCATTTGGTACGATCGGTTTTCCAGTGCTGTTTTTCCTGTTGGTGGGTCGTGCGGCCAATCGCAGATTGCAGGCACCTGCTGCCGCCTCCAGCAGTTTCATGCGTGTAGATCTTCCGGTTTTCGCATCGCTTCTAATCGCCGTCAGCGCCGTGCTCTCCCTGGTCACGATCATCTCCATCTACCGCGAAGGTGGCATTCTGAAGCGACTGCGCGCCACGCCGCTGCGCCCGCAGACGATCCTGATTGCCCACGTCATCGTGAAGCTGATGCTGACTGCGTCTACGCTGGCCCTCATGGTCGTGGCGGGCAAACGCTACTATCCCGCTGGCGTTCACGTTCCTTTGTTCTCGTTTACCATTGCGCTGCTGATCAGTACTTGGAGTATCTTATCGATCGGCTTTCTCATTGCCAGCATCGTGCCCACGGCGCGTTTTGCGCAGCCAATCGGAGCGGCTATTCTGTACCCGATGTTCGCCGTGTCGGGCCTCTTCGTACCCATCCAATCGCTGCCGCCGGTACTCCACGCGGTCACTCGGGTGTTGCCGCTAACCTACGCTGTACCTCTGCTTCAGGGAATCTGGAGTGGCGATGCGTGGTCAACCCACCTGGGCAACGTGGCGGCCCTTGCTTTGGTGTTTGTCGCTTACACTGCGCTCTCGGCGAAAGTGTTTCGTTGGGAGTAAGAGTAGCTAAAGCGCTCAATCGATGCGAATTACGTAAGGCTCAGTATGGTGAGTCCAGATATGGAAGAACTTTAACTTAGCGGCCGGGTTTGCAGATGAGGCTGAGTCGCGAGTACGACGATGCTGATTCGGTACTGCGAGTGATATGAATAGTTGGCCGTGGCAACGTGGTCCGGTCTGTGACCATCCGAGTTCTTGAATCAGTTGAGAAGCCGATTCGATGGAGGTTTTTATGTCCTCGTCATTCTCCGTAATGCGTGTGTTTCTGTTGGCGGTGCTAAGTTCTGGAACACTCATGGTGGGTCAACCGCAATATGGGCAGTACGGCAACGATGGGATCAATCCCCAATACGGCGGTCCATATGAGAATAATCCAGGTTACCGGCGTGGATTTGACGACGGGATGCGGAGCGGACAGAGTGACGTGCAACGCGGTAAGCGCAGTGATCCGACGAAGAGCGAAAGCTACGAGGATGCTCCTGGTTACAACTCTTCGTATGGAGACAAGGGGCAGTGGAAACAGCAATACCGGCAGGGCTTCACGTCGGGGTACCAGAATGCGATGAGCGGCGGGGCCAACGGAGGGTATGGGGAGAGGCCCTATGACCGAAATAGCTACGACCAGCGAGGCTATGGTCAGACGCAGTATTCGGATGCCCCGGGTTACCGGCAAGGATTCGATGATGGGATGCGGATCGGCCAGAGCGACGTGCAACGTGGGAAGCTCAGCGATCCTAGAAAGAGCGAAAGTTATGAGGATGCTCCCGGCTACAACTCTTCCTACGGAGACAAAGGGCAATGGAAGCAGCAATACCGGCAGGGTTTCACATCGGGGTACCAGCGTGCGATGGACGGCGGGACCGATGGAGCGTATGTGCAGAGACCGTATGACCAACGGGACAACGGTCAGCCTCGGTACGGCGATGACCCAGGTTACCGGCGCGGGTTTGACGACGGGATGCGCAGCGGACAGGGTGACCTGCAACGCGGGAAACGTAGCGATCCGACAAAGAGCGAAAGCTATGAGGATGCTCCCGGTTACAACTCTTCGTACGGAAACAAGGGCCAATGGAAACAGGAATACCGGCGGGGCTTCGCGTCTGGATACCAAAATGCGGTGAACGGCGGGGCTAGTGGAGGGTATGGACAGCGACCATACAGTCCCGGCGACTACGGGCCGTCACGATAGGCAGGGTGCTTCTTCGCCGGAAGTAATGCAGGAAATTCGAGACCGGCATTTTTTCTGGCTAGCGTACTCACTGTCAATCCATTGTCGATGCCCACCATTGCGCGCGGGTTTTGCTTGCCCGCAGTCGCCTGCGGAACCGACTGCTTGAGATATGTGAACAGTTCACCGGCGGTAACTGTGCCGTCATGGTTTAGATCTGCCTCGCCCTTCAATCCCCGTAACAGGAAGTAGGTAAAGACGCCGTGGCCCTCTCCCCACTTGGCGTCCTCAAACGAAGACTCGCTTATATCGCTGGCAGTAATTACAGCCCTTTGCCCTTTGGAGGCGTAGCGTTGGAGATATTGGTTGACCAGATTGTTTGCGCGTTTGGCTCCCGCCCCTGCGCGCGCTCCGCTGAAACCGTAGCTATGACATGTATCGGCAAAAGTGAGAACCCGCTTTGCCTTCAGCACTCGTTCAAACACATCCTGCAGTTGCCACATAGGAAACGCGGTGCCACCCATATCGTCAGGCTTTGTATCCGAAGTGATCAGATACAAATTTCGCGAATCGAGTGGGTCGGGCGCGCCATGTCCCGCAATGTAGATCACGACCGTATCCTGCTCCTGCGGCTTGGTGAGGAAGGAAAACAGCGCGTGACGAATGTTCTCGGCGGTTGCATCGCCATTCAGTAGGAGCAAAGCATCCTGGTCTGATACGCCGCCCCCTGCGGGAGACTTAAGGAAATCCAGCATCGCCGTTGCATCCCTGTCGGCGAACTGGAGATCGTTGATCTGGCCATCCCCTTTGGTGTAGTGAGAGATTCCAATCACGACGGCGAACAAGCGGCCAGCCCGCTTTTCGGGAACAGGAGATGTTGGAATTGTCTCGAAACCACGCCCTTTGAGAGACGAAGATGAACTCGAAAAATCGAGCAGAAAGTTGTAGTACTTCGCCCGGCCGAACTGATCCTGAAACTCGAGTTCAATCGAGTTCCGTCCCGGCAACATCGGAAAACCCCCTGCGCCCGTCAGGTCGACGTTCAGCACCATTCCGTCGAGGCCGCTGGCGCTCTTCATGGCCACGTCGGTCGCCTCGGTGTTCACTTTAGTATGAATTGTCCCGTAATTGATCCTTGGACCGCCGGCGGGGATGTGCAGCACAAGTTGCTGAACTGAACTAGGAGGCTGGTCTAGAACAAGCGAACCGTCGACTGCCACACGTTGATTTGCCTGTGGCAATTCCAGCCAGGGCTCATTGGTGGGAATGGGTTCACTGGCTCTCCCTCCCAGGGTGAGAAGTGCCGCGCCAACCATCATCAACAGCAACCTGCTAATTCCCATAATTGTGCACCCTGGATCACAATGCGTTATATATTCCCTAAAATTACTTTTCATTGGTGTACATTTTATTTTTGACAGGGGCTTCCCTAGCCGGTTATGCTGACGTTTCTGCCACCTCCCCGTACGTCCAATTCAGCTGTGCGGAGTCCCCGATGTCAACCTCGTCTAAGCTATCGTTAGCGTTTTGTGTTCTCGCATTCACTGGCGCCCTAGCCTTCGCTCAGAAGCCCAATTCTAATCCGGAAAAGGCCCCGGAATTTTCCGACGCAGATAAGAAAAAAATGGCTGATCTTGAGCAGCGGCCTGAGGTCAAAGCGTCCATCCAGGCCGCGTGGGACGTCAAGCGCCGCGCCGACATTGACTACATCTACAACATCAACTCCTCGGCACACTTCTCTGATGTGAGCGGTCCGGAGTTCGCGACCTTCCGCGAACATTACGGGCAACTGTACAACAACCCAATGTTGCAGCGCTACATCAATGCGATTGGTCAGCGCCTCGTTCCTAAGGATTCTCCAAACATTTATTCGTTCAAGCTTCTGCTTGACCCCATCCCAAAGGCCGAAGCACTGTCCACCGGTACGATCCTGATTAGCACCGGCATGGTCTCGATGCTGGACAACGAGGCCCAACTCGCCTATGTTCTCGGACACGAGATAGCTCACGTAGAACGAAACCACGCGTACACGATCGTGCGCATGCAGGTACTCGAGCCAGCGCTCAACGCGGAAAAGGAAAAGGAGACGAAGGAAAAGCGTGCAGTGCTCACCGCCGTAACAACGTTTGCTACGGGCGGCCTCGGCGGAATCACGAACGGCTGGAACGGCGCAGTCGTTGGCGGCCTTGCCGGACTGGCCGGAGGAATCGTGAGCAGCAACCTCATCTTCCGCGATCACAATACCGTTACCGAATGGGGCGATGTGTACGAGAACGAGGCGGACGAAGCATCGTTACATTACATGCTAGCTCAGGCCTACGACGTGCGCGAAGCTCCACGCCTATATGCCCGTCTTGAAACCGCTGCAGCCCGCGATCCGCGCATAGGCCTAGGATTCATGGCCAAAGGCACCCGCATGAAGGCTCGCACAGCGCGAATCCAGACCGTGCTCACAGGTGAGTTTAGACCGCAGTGGGAAGCGAAGTTAAAATCCGGCGGGCTCGCAGGTTCGAGCGGCGAGTTCTCTCTCATTATGTCCGCCCTTAAGCGCGATAACGGGGTTATCGCAATCGACTACGATCTGTTTGCCATGGCCCGGGACAATCTTGAAGACGCTGTCAACCTGCGGTCCAACGATCCGCGAGCCCAGCTCTACCTCGGCAAGGTTATCTCGCTTACAGCACGCACACCACAGGACCGCACAGACGCGGAAGGTCACTTCCTCAAGTCGATCCAGTACGACGGAACTCGGGGAGCTTATCCCGATCCACACCTGGAACACGCGCTTCATCTGATCGGCGAGAACGGCGAAAAATCCGAGATAAATAACGAGATCCAAGCCTACGTAGCGCTCTATCAGCGGGAGCACATGGGCTCGCTGCCTAACAACATGGCAATCCTGTACGACTACCTCACGCTGGTCGGCGACACCAACTGGTATGCCGCCCCCGCTGCAGTCGTTTCAACCAAAAATGTAGATGCAATTCGCATCAATTCCTTAGGGGGCTCAGGGCCATTGACAGGTCCGCAGGTCATCTCGTCCGCGGTCACCCTTTTGCCAACGAGTGCGGCACCGGCGCCGGTTGATGATGCATCTCAGGCAAAACCCATACCGGTGAAGTCACGCGGGAAGAAGACGGGCGGTCAATGAGACTTGCCGCTTTTAAGAATAACCTTGTTTTTGTAATCCTTGTTGCATCTGCATCAGCGCAGAAAACTTCCATCGGAATCGCTCCCGGATTTGACGCCGGGGGCGATGATTACGGACCGGCCGTCGCTGAACACCTGACCCTCAACATCTATCAGGATCTACTGGCTGGCAAACAGTTTGCCCCTTCCCTGCTCAGCCCGGGCGGTGTTTATACGCCGCTCGATACAAGCTGGCTCACCGAATATGTGCAGGACCGTCCCGATCTCGATCTGCTTCTTGTGCCCACGCTAAAGCCCACAATTACTACCGACAAAGGGACCACTTCGACCATCACCGTCGAGCTGTCTTTGCTTGACGTGCACACCGGCGATGCGAAGAGTACCTGGACCGTATCCGAGACGATCAAAGCGAAGAACGCGTGGCTCCAAAAAGGACAAGCGGCTATTGCATCCGCCGTCAACGAGCGAACTGGAAAGTTCGGACTTGGGATTGACGCCTCGCAGGACTTCGCAAAGCAGCCTCTCGGAAAGACAACCGCGCACCTCGCCGAAATGATCCGCGACACCCTACCAGCTCATCTTTCCGGCTTCGCCAAAGCCTTGTCCGAGAAGGCTTCCGATTTCCCCCAGGCCGCAGCATCCGCTCCATGCTTGATGCATACGCGGATAACCTACAACTATAAACACAGCGTGTCGCACTCCTACACGCTCACAGCCAACGGTCTCGATCAGTCCACCACCATCCTGGATGGAGTGAGCAGCTTTCAAGCTCCTGAAGGTCCGCTGCTGCTCCAGTTCACCATCAATGATGCGCCGTACAAACTATCCCGTGAGACCATCTACCAACTCTCGGCAACGCACTCCTGCAAGAACAGCACACTCGTGATCGACATTGGACAGGGCGGCGACGCGCACCACCACTGGGAGTAAGCTGATCGCGGTACTGCAGACGCTCAGATCAATGTGTGGCGTCTTTAGGGACGCTTCGCAGTAATTTCACTTCGATACCCCAGTTTGTCGGAACTTCCACCTCGGCGCCCAATCCCCGCGACCCGCTACTGGCGCTCGACAGGAGCCGTTCCAGGGGCGACGTTACACCGCGAGTAACTGTGCGTGCGACACCTTCGAAGTTCAGCACTGACGGATCGGGCAGAGGCTGCGCGGTGGTCAGCAGAATCATGGTGTCGACTCCGAAGGGCGGACCCACCTTCAAGGTCGGTGCGTGGCGAAGAATTACCTGATTATCCTGGTCTCCATCACCGGGATACTGATTCTCCGAGTAGTTCAGGGGATAAATCAAGCTTCCCTTGCCGTGGCAATCGATGTCCAGAATGTAGACCCAGCGCGGCTCCCTCACCGCGCGATCTGCTTGCAGCGCGAGTCGCATACGGTCGTTTTCATGCACCGGGTTGTTGGTATCCAGCGGATTTGTACTGGTCATCGGCACGAACGCCAGCTTGAAGTAATTTGCCTCAGACGATCCCGCGACCGCATTATTCGATAGTTGCAACCATCCATGAACCTTCGCGAGTCGTGTCGAGTAACTGCTCAGCGTCTCTGCAGCGACAGGCGCAGCGGCACCGTCCGCGACAGCCACCCAATCGCTTCGCACGGGGTATGAAGAGGTTGTCGAGCAGCCGGGACTATGGTCGGATGTAGGAGACGCACGCGGTCCAGACGAAAACTCGCTCTTATGAAACCACGCGTAGCTGGCGGCGCTTTTGATCACGGACCCAGCCAGCACATAGTTGGCGTCGGCAATCGTATTCGCAGGCTGAGCCTCGCTGTTTGAATCACCTAACTTCAGACTTTCCGTCAACTCACGGGATGCAGGCAGGTCGACCCACAATCTGGCCGTTGGTGAGAGATGCGTCTTTAGGGACTCCGCGGATATGCTCGCTCCGAGGATTATGGGACCGGCTAATTTTCCAACGCTAAGGAAGGTGTGCCCAGTCGGCACCGCCGAATCGGCGGCAACGTGGCGCAAACTCCATGCAGCGCCATTCCAACTGAGAACGTCGGTGTACAGGTCCTCCGCGGGATCCGAGATCATCGCAACACCGGATACCTTAACCTGCGAAGTTGCGGAGCTGATTTCCATGCTGGAAAGATTGGATGGCCCAGTCCAGAATCGCAGCGGGTTGGATTGCCCCGGTATCAGGCGGCTCAGTTCAAAAATATCTCCCATCCGAACCTTGCCTCCAGCCGGACTTAGGATGTTTGCACTCGATCGAGCGACGCCGAGCGCGTTGTTCACACGCAACTTCACCGGCGGATTTCCAGAGTTAGAAGTAGTCGCCGTAAACTCGCTCCCCGGACCAATGCCGGAGACCATCCCAATATCCAGCCAGACGCTGCCGTCTGTGTCGACCTTCAACGCTGCCGTCCGCACCTTGTCCGCGTTCGCCGCACCCGTCGCCCCGCCAAAAAGCGACTGAGATCTACGAATAGGATTTGCGTCCAGGTCTGGCTCCTGGTCCGGAAACCCGCTACCTTCGAGCATTGCCTTTACCCGCTGATACACAAGTGACGCCGGTGCGTCGGCCGGTAACACCTGCAATGTCTCAATCAACGCCGCGGTAAAAGCTCCATGCGCCTCCGGCATGTTCTCGGACGGATCGGCCTCGTTCGCGGCCTGGTCTTGCTGTACCGCGGTGAAGACCAGCGCGGGATTGTCCAGCCGCTCAGTGGGCGGAGTCGCGCGCTCCCCATTGGGAAGTTTGTCCGGCGGGTCATTCACCGGCCGCGGGTCATACGGCAGAGAGCGCTTTCGTCCGGCCGACAGACCCCGCGTCGAACCGCCGCTATGACAGCTATCAAAGATGACCGACAGATGAATACCCTTGTCCAGCGCAGCATTGAAGATACGAGTCATCTCGCGATCGCGTATGTCGAAGCCGCCCTTGTACGCGTCAGACGGCACCAAGGTACTGTCGACGGTCACAAGCTTGCCGCCTTCGTCGCGGACCGTGAGCTTTTCGCCCGCGGTATTCACGCGCAGAGACCCGTGACTCGCATCGTAAAACACGACTGTATCGCCACGCTCTGGCGTATCGACCAGGTACTTCTTCATCGCGGCCAGAATCCCGTCGTGCGTTGTATCTGCGGCCGGAAGCAAAATCACGCCGGTACGGCTCTGGCGTGGTGCGGGGTTCGTCAACAGGACCACGTTGTCCGCCGGAAAACCGAACTTCGGCCCGGTCAACACGTCGGCAATCGACTGTGCATCGTTAACAGCACCTTGAAGATTTTCAAAGCTCCCCAGTTCACAACGCCCATAGGTACAGCCAGCCTCGTGCTGCGCAATCGTGCCCGCCGGCTGATAGGTATCGATGCCGACGATCAACGCACGCTTAGACTGCGCCGGCGCAATAGCAGCCAGACACAGCAAAATACTGAGGAAAGGAACAGACCGCTTCATTGAAGCCTCGCCTTGATATGTCGTGCCGAACCGCAACTTAGACTTTATAAAATAGGGGACTTCCGAAGGCCCGATCTTATATCCGGCCCCCGGAAACCATTTGTCCCATCTATAAGTCTGAACCACGTTGAGATTGATCAACGCGCAAGCATCAGCCAGCGTCAGGAGCCTGAGGCGCAAGCGGTTTCAAGCCAAACGTCGCTGACAGATAGGTTATGTCCGGCTTCAGTCCAAGCGCCAGATCGATGATGGAAGTGTTAGTCGACGATCCCTTTGGCACCAGGTACCCCTGCCGCAACTCCAGATCTTCGAGATGCGGCGTCAGTTCAGCGGTGTAGAGGTGCGGCACTAGAACGTAATCGCCAGAGACTAGGTTGACTCCCTGGTTACTGACGACGCCCTTGCGTGCTTGCTGCGTTGCGTAAGCCAGTTGCGGAAAGCTGTTGATCAGAAACGTCGTTCTCTGCTCAAAGGCGCCATACAAACTACTGAAGCCCTGCAGCGCCTCCACACTGATTGCCGGTAGTCCGATGATGGGCGCAAACTTGCCGACCACAGTCGTGAGGCCCTGCAAGACAGCGCAAAACGTGGACTGCTTGTGCGCCATCGAGAGATTGACCGCCCATTGCCCCGAACCACCCGGCAGAATGACCTTCTTCATTTTTTGTGAGGCCGCGCCAGGGTTGAAACTTAGGTTCTGCATAGGAGGCAGAGTGCCCGAACTGTCAGGAAATAATGAGGCAAGCGAAGTCCACGCCATCGGGTCGAGAAGCGTCTGGAAAAGTGACTTCGTCTGCACAACATCGATGCGCAATTGAGCCGACTGCAGTTGTTGGAACTTGGTTCTATCTTCCTGCGCCATGCGAAAGCCATTCACGTTCAGACTGGCCGTCACATCGCCTGGATGATCGAGCAGTTCCTTGGGTTCGATACTGGTGGCAAACCGCATCCTTTTGTCGACAGGGTCGTAATGGAAGAAATCAATCTGACGATCCATTGCCGCCGCACTCATGTCAGGCTTCTTGTGGGGAAACAGACCGCGTGTCCGGTTTTCGGTGCTTCCGGACGCCTGGTTTACGTTGGCCCCAAAGCTGGCCCAGAACTTCTGCGAGTCATGCGAACCGACAGAAGCCTGACCAACATTGGCACCGTTCACCTGATCCGAAGCATTCAAAAGGCGTTCAAAGAAACGGCTACCAGAAGCCGTTCCCAGGAAAGGAGCGAGCCCTCCACTCATCAAGGCATTTTGCAAGAAATCCCGTCGACTCGCACTCATATGCGCATCCTCTTGGTTCAAAACTGATTTAGTTCAAACGACTCGATCGCTCAGCATACTTGAAGATGGGACGATTTTCGACAACAAATCGCGACTGGACGCGGTCGATCCTGCAGCGCCCCCCATTCCGTAATCCCTATTCAGGCCCGAGAATCTTAGCGTTGCGTGATCAAATTATTTGATCAATATAGAGACGATGCTCGCTGACATTAAGTTTGCCATTGTTCCAGCTAACATCGCGCGAAGTCCTAAACGGGCTAGATCATCGCGCCGATTAGGCACCAGGGCACCGATGCCGCCGATCTGCATACCTATCGATCCCACGTTCGCAAAGCCGCACAGGGCAAAGGTCGCGATGGAAAAGGTGCGCGGAGACAGGGTGGCTTTGAGTGGGCCTAACTGCTGGAACGCTACGAATTCGTTGATGATGGTGCGAGTGCCGAGCAGGTTGCCGATGGTGCGGCACTCGTGCCAGGGAATGCCGATCAGCCAGGCGACAGGTGCGCCAACTGCCCCGAGGATCGCATTCAGGGTGTGGGGAAATCTAATCCCGTGAGCCCACAGCACATTTGATGTGCCGAGCATCATCGCGTTGAAGAGGCCGACGAGAGCTACAAAGGCGATCAGCATGATGGCGACGTTAAATGCCAGCTGACCGCCGTCGATGGTGCCGCGGGCAATTGCGGCGATGAAGTTCTCGTTCTTGTGCTCCTCATTGGGAGGCATGCGGACGGTGCCCGCCGTGGCTGCGACCTCAGTCTCGGGGACAAGCATCTTGGCGATTAGGATGGTGCCTGGCGCTGTCATGATGACGGCGGAGAGCAGGTCCTTGGCGTTGATGCCAAACAAAATATACGCGGCCATGATCCCGCCGGAGACATGCGCCATGCCGGAAGTCATGATGGTCATCAGTTCGGAGTTCGTCGCGCCAGAGAGGAACGGTCGTATGGTGAGCGGCGCCTCGGTCTGACCCATGAAGATGCTGGCCGCGACGTTGGTACTCTCTGCGCCGCTCGTACCCATGGTTCGCTGCATAATCCATGCGACCACTTTGATGACTTGCTGCATCAGGCCAATGTGATACAGGATGGCGAAAAACGCTGAGACAAAGATAATTGTCGGGAGAACCGCAAAGGCGAGGGTAGCGAGCGAGTCACCAGGAGTACCGATGCGCCCGAAGACGAGCGAGGAGCCGTCGGCAGAGTGTCCAAGTAGGCCAGTGATAACGCCCGAGATTCTGGATAGGATGATCTGGCCGTAGTTCCACTTGATGACCAGGAACGCAAAGACAATCTGGAGTCCCAGACCCCAGGCGACCGTACGCCATTTGATAGCACGGCGATTGACGGAGAGCGCGTACGCAAGGCCAATGAATGTGATGAGACCGAGTAGACCGGTAAATCGTGCCAAGAGTGCGCTCCAAGCGGGCAAGGTTATTAGGTGTCAACAGAGTGTAACGGATGAGAACGCGCGGCGGTGGAGTTTGTTTGCCGCAGCGGACAGGCTTCGGTGATCGCGGCTATAATCTGGACACAATTTTCCGTTCTGGAGAGAACCCTATGCGCATTGCCTTCCGCCTCGCTTCTTCTGTCGTTCTCAGTGGTCTGCTCGCTGGTATCTGCATCGCTCAACCGCCTGCCGGTGCCGCCTCCGATGAGGCTGGCAGAAGTGTTTCTGGTGGAGGAATTTTGGTGCCGGCCTGGGAGGGCAAGATCGACGCTGGCGCCGAGAAACAAGGGCAGACTATTAGGGATGCCAAGCTCGCTCCCGAAGATAAGGGAATGCGCGTTACGACTGGACCCGCGGTAACCTACTGGAATCCGAAGAACGTGGCTACCGGCGACTACACCGTTTCAGCAACCTTCAGCGAGCAGAAGTACATGAACCTGAACGACCATCCTCATCCTTATGGAATCGTGATTGGCGGCGACGTCCTGGGGACGGACCAGCAGAGCCTGATGTATTGCGCGGCATACGGAAATGGCACATTCATCGTACGCGGATTTGGGCCGATCGCGTTCCAGGTGGGTGGACGACGACCGACGGCTAACGACGCCGTTCACAAAGCAAAGGGACCGGGACAGCCGGTTTCACAGGACATCGCGATGTCGGTAAAGGGCGATAAAGTTTCGTGCTTGATCAATGGAACTGTGGTCGCGATCTATGGCAAGGCCGACGTGGTTGGCGCTGGAAAACTGAAGTCGACCGACGGTGTCTACGGCATCCGTTTTGCGCACAACACTGATGCGATCGTGACGAACTTGAAGATGACGAAGCCGTGACTAATCTCTCCATCCCGACGACGTTCATTGTTGATCCTTGGCAACAATCTCGCGGACCAGAGGGATGGTGGCGGGTGGCTCGGCGGTGATTTTCAGGGTTTCGCGTAGCATGGATTCTGGCTCGTCGAGGAGTGCGGGGTCCTCACTAAAGAGGGTGACTAGGGGTTGGCCAGCGGCGATGCGGTCCCCAAGTTTGGCATGCATCTCGATGCCGGCGTGGGCGCTGACGGGCTCGCCGGGATTTGTGCGGCCAGCTCCTAGGCGCTGCACGGCCCATCCAACCTGGGTGCAGTCCATCGCGGAGAGAAAGCCTTCGCGATCAGCGGTAAGCTTTCGAGTCACCGAGGGCTTGTGAAAGCCTTCAGGATCGGCGAATGCATTGACTGCGGCAGGCAGATCGTCCGACTGCAACTCGACCATCTCAAGAAAGTGCTGGAAAGCTGATCCGTCGGCGAGAAGTTTGGCTGCGAGTTGCGCTCCGGCCTTGGGCGATTGAGCTTTGCCGCCGAGGCAGAGCATATGGCCTGCGAGGGCGTAAGTAAGATCGAGCAGATCCTGAGAGAGACGGAGCTTTTCCGGCGTGAGCGTAAAGGCGAAGTCGGGCGAGAAGTGTTGGAAGAGTTCGATACACTCCTCTATCTCAACCCAGTTGCCGGCGAATCGGCCGAGCGGCTGATCCATGGAGGTGAGCAGGGCGACGGTACGGGTTCCGGCCAACTCGCCGGTATCGACCATAAGGTGCGCGAGAAGTTGGGCGTCCTCGTACTTGGACATGAAGGCGCCGCTGCCGGTTTTTACGTCCAGCACAAGAGCGTTGAGGCCAGCGGCGAGCTTCTTGCTCATAATGCTGGCAGTGATCAGGTAGGGCGACTCAACGGTTCCAGTGTGGTCGCGGAGCGCATAGAGGATGCGATCGGCTGGGACCAGGGTCGGCGTTTGGCCGGCCATAGCGAAGCCGCACTGCTGAATGATCGATAGGAACTCGGGTAGAGGAAGCTGAGTGCGGAATCCTGGAATCGTCTCCAGCTTGTCGAGTGTGCCACCGGTGTGGCCGAGCGAGCGGCCCGAAATCATTGGATCTTTGAGCCCGGCTGCCGCGATGATTGGCGCGATCAGGATGGAGGTCTTATCGCCGACGCCGCCGGTAGAATGCTTGTCGACGGTAAAGGCTTGCAGAGGAGTTGGATTGAAGACTTCTCCTGAAAAGCGCATCGCCTGGGTGAGGGCGGCAAGTTCCTGCGGGATGAGTCCGCGCACGAAGATGGCCATCAGGAGAGCGGCCGTCTGGGCGTCGGTTGGGCTATCGGTCGGAGACTTGCGTGCTACCAGCGCTCTGATGAAGGCGTGAATCTCTCCGTCGGAGAGAGTGAGGCCGTCGCGTTTGTGCTGGATCACATCGATGGGGTGAATGGTCACTTGATCTCGATTCGTTCTCAGTGATTGGGCGATTTGAGGGATACGGGTGGCCCCCCTCCCCCCCTCGAAATCGGCAAAATATAGATTCCAAACATCTTAGCTGATACCACATTCGGAAAATAAACATTCTAATAGAGTTACTGCTCCATTCTTAGAAACGGTGTATTTCCCGAAGAGGTAAAAGCGAAACTGGGGTTAGGTGCGCCCGGGAACTCTAACTGATTTAAGTATAGCGACTCGACCCAAACTGTTACGCCAAGTTTATTCCATTTTGTTTCAGCAGTTTGTGTCGTTTAGGGGCTTGACACGCTATTTTACTTAGCAAAAACACAACAAATAGTTCAGGCAAAGCACGGGAGGTTGGTTCCCTAGCCGAATCAGAGACTTCGGCCCATGCTATTTGTGGATCAGGCTGAAGGCGGCGGGCAGTAGATCGGCCAGGGTGGTGGAAATTGTGTCTCCGGTCGCTGAGGGATAGAAGATGGGCGTCTCGGGGGAGGCAAATTCAAGGATGGTCTGACGGCAGGCTCCGCATGGCATGCACGCTGAGCCGTTGAGGTTGACTACGGCGACGGCCTGGATTCTTATCGCGGGACCGTACAAGGTTACAGCGGCGGCGATGGCTGCCTGCTCGGCGCATGAGGTGAGACGGTAGGAGGCGTTTTCGACGTTGGTGCCTGCTACGATCTTGCCGCTCTGGCGGTCGTCGGGATGGAGGAGGATGGCGGCGCCCACGCGGAAATGGCTGTAGGGAGAGTACGAATTCTGTGCAGCTTCGATGGCGTGATCGTGGAGGATTGCAATCTCGTCAGGTGTAAGTGCGGAAGGCATAGAGGATGAGCGTACTTTGTGGGCTACGCACAAGCAAGTGGTGGCCAAAGTTTTGCCTACACGCGTTGCAGGAAACTGCGCGCTCACAATGACAAGCATCCTGGTACAGTGCAACGCTGGGAAGTCGAGTGGCAGTTCGTACCGTCGTTTAGAGTCTTGGCGTTGTTAGCCTTTTTTCGGTCAAGGAAACTTTGAGGTAATGCTCGGGCACTCTAATCTCAAAGAATATTGACGGCTCTGGCGGCGAGCAACGCCACGGTCATAAAGGAAATGAGCGCCTGCACCATCATCAGGACCTTCGCCCAGCGCGAGAGGACGGGCGAGTCTGTCGGTGAGAATGCGGTGCTGCTGTTGAAGGCTAGGAACAGGTAATCAACGAATCCGGGACTCCAGTATTGCTCGCCCATCTCCAGTTTCGTTTCCGAATTGAGAGTCATCTGCGGGAACAGAAAAGCGCCGTCCTTATGCACGCCGCTCAACTCTCGAGCCCTGGGTCCGCCTCCGTCAAGCCGCCAGTACCAGGATGCGAAGACGAGGATGTTCGCGATCCACAAGGCTGCGGCCGACCGCAACAAAGCGCCCGGGGATTGCTTATGAGCAGGGAGTGCTGCAATCAGGAGGCCGAGTGACCAGACCATATCGATGGTGACGATGGCATTGAGGAGATATCCAAACCTTTGATTGAGCTTGTCATTTTCGCGAAGTCGCGCCCACACGGTTGGAATGAGGAGCAAGCCAACCACGACAAGCAGCAGCCAGCGAGGACCAACCGACAGAGCTTCAGGAAGGGCCAGCCGCAGTCCGCTAACGGCAAGAAGAGCCAGCATGGCGGGCCAGCGTGGTTCTGTTCGGTATGGCGAATTCTGCATAGCATTCAATCATCCCCTGCCAGTTCGCACCAAAGCAACTTTCTGCAATAAATGGGCAATCGATAGACCTATGTTCATGCTGTTAATGTTTGGCCGTAGTGGACCGATAAGGGAGAGGTGGATGACCTGACGAAGGAGTTCCTTGCGGAGAGCAACGACGGGCTGGAACGGATGGGGCTGTGCCTGACCGAGTTGGAGAAGCGTCCAGAGGATGGGGAGTTGGTGGCGGAGATATTCCGCGCGGTGCATACCATCAAGGGGACAACCGGATTTTTGGGATTTAGGCGTCTGGGGATGCTGGCGCACACGGGCGAGGGACTGCTGGCGGCCTTGCGCGATAGGAAGGTCACGGTCACATCCGGGCTGATCAGCGGGCTACTGGCACTGGTGGATGGACTTAGAACGATTCTTCGCTTGATAGAGTGCACTGGCATCGAAGGGGATCGGTGGACGGATGACGACACCCGGCTGATTGGATTACACCCGGCTGATTGGATTGTTGACCCGATTGAAGATGGGAGAGGGAGAGTCCACAACTCCAGCAATGGTCACCTACAGACAAGGTGGAGCCGAGGATCAGGTCGGGCGGAGAGATCGGCCGGTCCCAATGGATTTTGCTGGGACAGCTTTGTCGAGTCAGAGCAAAACTCTGCGCATCGACGTCGAAGTATTGAACCGGATGATGAACCTGGTGGGCGAGCTTGTGCTAACGCGCAACCAGATTCTGCAGTGTTCCCAAGGCACGGATAATGTTCTCGAACTTGCTCGCAGGCTGAGCAGTGTCACTTCAGACCTTCGTGAATCCGTGATGCAGGTGAGGATGCAGCCTGTGGGGCATCTATTTGGAAAATTTCCGAAGATGGTTCGGGACCTCGGCGAGACTTGCGGGCGGAAGGTGCGAATCGAATTTGAAGGACAGGATACGGGACTGGACAAAAGCCTCATCGAGGCGGTCCGCGACCCTTTAACGCATGCTGTGCGCAACGCAGTCGATCATGGGATCGAGCCGCCGGAGGTGCGGATAAAGGCGGGCAAGGCTGCCGAAGGCGTAGTGCGTCTGCGGGCTTTCCAGCGCAGCGGCTCGGTGGTGATCGAGGTGATCGAGGTGATCGACGATGGGGCCGGAATCTCGACCGAGCGGGTGATGGCAACGGCCATTGAACGTGGACTGGTGACTGCGGAGCATGCAGCATCGATGACCCAGCGTGAGGCATTGCAGTTGATCTTTGTGCCGGGATTTTTGACTGCGAAGCAGGTGACCAGCGTGTCCGGGCGGGGTGTAGGAATGGATGTGGTGCGCGCCAATGTGCAGCGGGTTGGCGGTAGCGTTGAGGTGGAGTCGGGGGTGGGACTGGGGACAACGCTGCGGATGCGGGTTCCGCTGACGCTGGCGATCGTACCAGCACTCGTGGTGGGGAGTGGGGGGCAGAGTTTTGCCTTGCCACAGGCTTGTTTGAGCGAGCTTGTGTATGTGCCCGGCCGCGACGCCGAAACGGCGATAGAGCGGATTGGCACCGCAGAACTTTACAGGCTGCGCGAGGGGTTGCTGCCGCTGGTTTGGCTGGACCGCCTGCTTGCCCTGAAGCAAAGCGAAAGCGCAAAGAAGCGAGGATTATATATTGCAGGCATCGAGGCTGGAGGACGCCGGTTCGGGCTTGTGGTGGACGATTTGAAGACGCCCGAAGAGATCTTCGTAAAGCCGCTGTCGACTGCGCTGCGCGAGATTGGCATATTTTCGGGGTCGACATTGCTTGGAAATGGATCACTTGCGCTGATTCTGGATACAGCCGCAATTGGAGCGCGCGCAGGAGTGCGGCCCGTGCCCGAAGCCGACGCGATGATAGGCGAAAGCTTTGAGCTACCAGCGCAGGCCAGCGAGAGGCGGATCGAGTTGAAAGACTCTATGGTGATTTACGAGACGAAAAGCCACGGGACGGCGGAGACCAGTCATAGCGAGCAAATGGCCATGCCTTTGTCGACCGTGGAGAGGATTGAACTCGTGCCTATGAGCGAGGTCGAGTACGTGGACGGAAATGCCGTCCTGCAATACGGAGGCGAGTTGCTTCCGCTTGAGGACGAGGACGGAGTATTGCTGGAGATGGAAGCGGCGCAGGTCGCAATGGTTACAGTGCTGATCTGTTTGCGGAATGAAGAGCGTTCGGCGAAACGTGTTGGCCTGGTGGTGCGGCGTGTACTCGACGTATCGGCAGGTACACCGCTAGCTCGAAAAGCGACATGGAGCGAAGCGGAACTAGTGCTGGTTAAGGGTCGGGCGACGTGCGTGAATCGAAAGTTTGGACTGCGGTTCGGCGAAGCTGTAGTGCCGCTGCAGGAGGTTGCGTGAGCAGCCTGGACGCTACTGGAGTGGACCCGGTCGATACGCTGCTGATGTGCTCTCTCCGAGCCGGCGCTGCATTATTTGGGCTTGAGACGACTCAGATTCGGGAGGTGCTGGGAGCGACTAAGATACGTCTCGTGCCGCTTGCTCCGGAGTACATCGACGGAATCATGCCATACCGCGGAGACGTGCTGACCACGGTCAATTTGCGCGTGCTGCTGGGGTTGCAGCGATGCGCGGCTGCAAGCTGTGTGATTGTTCTTGACGATGACATCAATGAGGAACGGTTTGGGCTGGTAGTCGATGGAGTGGGAGGAGTGATCGTCATGGCGAGGAGCGGGGTGGAGCCGAATCCCAGCGCGCTGGATGCGCGGAGCCTGGCTTTGTTTGACGGCATATGCAGGACCGAACTGGGTTTGATGGTACGTCTGAATTCTCAGCGGCTGCGGCCATCGCGCCTGGCAGAGAACGGGTTGTTTGGGGCAGCGGCACGGGACCGAAGTGGAAAGCAGAGATGAGAGCATTGATCGTCGACGATTCACGTTTCATTCGCCAGCACATGCGCCAACTTTTGCAACGTATAGGGCTGAGTTGTGAAGAGGCCACGGACGGGCGTGAAGCGTTGAGATTGCTTGAGAGCGCGGATGCGTTCGACTTTATGTTTTTGGATGTTAACATGCCGCACATGAGTGGGTTGGAGTGCGTGAAGACGCTGCGCGATGCTGGACTGCATCCTTCGATGAAAGTGATGATGGTGACCTCGGAGGCGGACAATTCGTTCATATGCCGTGCACTGGAGTATGGTGCGGACGAGTTTCTGATAAAGCCCTTTACTCTAGAGGGCCTTCGCGAGAAGTTAATAATGCTTGGACACGCGGCGTAATGGCGGGCCTTCGAGCCAGCAATATTTTGCGAATCGGGAAGTGAGGTGATCGATGGACTATTCTGATTCCGACTACGATTACCTTCGTTAACTGGTACACGCTCAGTCAGCCAACTTGATTGATCCATCGCGCAACGGGCTATTCGACTCGAAGTTGAAACCGATGGTGCGGAATGTGGGCGCTTCCAATCTTGCGGAGTTTGTGAACATTCTGCGTCACGATCAGTAGCCTCACCTGCACTGCGCGGTGGCGGAGGCAATGACGATCAACGAGACCAGTTTTTTTCGCGACCACTGCCTGTTCGATGCGTTGCGAGAGACGGTTGTTCCTCAACTAATCAAATCCAACTCGGCGGAACGAAAGCTGAGGATCTGGAGTGCTGCTGCCTCGACCGGGCAGGAGGCGTACAGCATCGCTATGCTGCTGTGTGAGCATTTTCTGACCCTGGAAAGCTGGGATGTGAAGATCGTTGGGACTGATATTTCCCGACCGGCAATTGGGTGTGCACGGCGCGGATCGTACCGGCGTCTTGAGGTGAATCGTGGCCTTCCGGCCCGCATGCTGGTGAAATACTTGACGCGCGACGGCGAGGAGTGGGAGATCGCGCCGAAGCTCAAGTCGATGTGCGAGTTTCGGTATGCCAACCTGTGCGCGACGCTGCCTGCACTGCCTACATTCGACTTGGTTCTGCTGCGGAATGTACTGCTCTACTTCACTCCGCAGGACCGGAAATCGGTATTCCGCGGAGTGCATCAGCATACCTCTGAACGTGGATATGTGATGCTGGGAGCGTCGGAGCAGGCAGAGGACTCGACCACGCTATTTCACGCGGAATTTACAAAGCAATGCTACTTTTACCGGCCGATTGCAAAGCCGGAATCTCGGAGCAGATAAGGGTCTGGCTTGCATCCAACGATTGTCGCGGCGGATATTTGCTGTGATAGCAATGGAGCGATGCCGACGACCTCATCCAAATCGAAGAAACATCAAACCCCCAGCAAGCGCAATTTGGACGTAAGGGGCGAGGAAGAGTTGGCGAGCAGTGCGGCCACGGCAAGCGCTGAGGCAGCACTGTCCCTGTTTCATCCGATTACCGCGGCGTGGTTTAACGCCGTGTTCGACGGTCCAACCGCGCCTCAGCGTGAAGGCTGGCCTGCGATTGCGCGTGGCGAGTCGACTCTAATCCTTGCGCCCACAGGCACCGGAAAGACGCTTGCAGCTTTTCTGTGGTGTCTCGATAAGATCATGCTCCAAAGCAACACGGGCCAACAGAGTCAGGGATGCAAGGTGGTGTACCTCTCTCCTTTAAAGGCGCTGGCGGCGGATGTCGAGCGTAATCTGCGATCTCCTCTGGTGGGCATCGCCAACATCGCGCGAGAGGCAGGCGTCGCAGTACGAATGCCGGAGATCAGCATGCGTTCAGGCGATACTCCCGCACGCGATCGGGCACGATTCAGGCGGCATCCTGGAGACATTCTGATCACGACTCCGGAGTCACTCTACTTGATGCTGACGAGTGAGGCTGGCGAGGCATTGCGCACGGTCGAGACGGTAATCGTAGATGAGATTCATGCGCTTGTTCCCAGCAAGCGCGGTGCGCACCTGGCTCTGTCGCTGGAGCGGCTTGAGGCGCTGGTGCAAGCGAGTGGAGGACGCCGTTTGCAGCGCATCGGGCTGTCGGCGACCCAGAGGCCGTTGGAGGAAGTTGCCCGGTTTCTCGGCGGTGCCGAAGCCGCAGAATTGTCGCCACCTAACGGTTCTGATTCGTCGGAGAGTACGACGGTGGGCAGCAGCGGGGCTGATCCTATCGCCGCACTGGCGCAGTCGGAGGAGGACGCGAACGAAGGTGCAGCAGGTGTTGCCGCTACTCACTTCCGGCCTGTGACGATTGTGAATGCGGGGGCGAGGAAGACGTTGGAGTTGAAGGTAGAAGTGCCGGTTGAGGATATGGCGCGGCTTGGACAGATTGAGGAGCAGCCCAGTGGACCGGCTTCGCAGGGGCCTAAGCGGACCTCTATATGGCAGAGCATTCATCCGCGACTGCTTGAGATTATCCGTGGGCGGACGTCGACGCTGATCTTTGTCAATGCGCGGCGGGTGGCGGAGCGATTGGCGGGTGCGTTGAACGATCTTGCCGGCGAGCCGATCGCACGCGCGCATCACGGATCGCTTGCGGCGGCGCAGCGTGTGGAGATCGAGGAGCTGCTGAAGGCTGGGAAGATCAAGGCGCTAGTCGCCACGAGCTCACTGGAGTTAGGCATTGATATGGGTGCGATCGACCTGGTGATTCAGATTGAAGCGCCTCCGAGTGTCGCCAGTGGGATGCAAAGAATCGGGCGCGCGGGACACCAGGTGGGCGCGCCTTCGCATGGAATTATCTTCCCGAAGTACCGCGCGGACCTTGTGGCGTGCGCTGCGGTGACGAGCGCGATGCATGAGGGTCATGTGGAGTCGACGCGATTTTTGCGCAATCCACTGGACGTGTTGGCACAGCAGATCGTGGCGGTGATTGCGCATCCGCCGCTGAATCCGATCGAAGGAGATCGGCGATCGAAGGCGAAGTCAGATGAGGAGGCGAGCCCCGGGATTAGCTACGGGGCGCTGTTCGCACTGGTGCGCGGCTCGGCTCCGTTCGCTGCGCTGAGTAGTGCGGTGTTCGATGGCGTGCTGGATATGCTGGCGGGACGCTATCCGTCTGATGAGTTTGCCGAGCTGCGGCCGCGCGTGACATGGGACAGGACACGCAACTGGTTAACGCCGAGACAAGGTGTGAAGCGGATTGCGATTCTGAACGGTGGGACTATTCCCGACCGTGGGCTCTATGGTGTGTTTCTTGCGGGAACTGCTTCGGGCAAACCGGTTCGTGTGGGTGAACTGGACGAGGAGATGGTGTTCGAGCAGAGGACGGGCGACACTTTTATTCTTGGTGCTTCGACTTGGCGCGTGGAAGAGATAACGCATGATCGTGTTCTGGTTTCGCCTGCGCCGGGCGATCCGGGAAAGATGCCGTTCTGGCATGGTGATCGTGCGGGAAGACCGATGGAATTCGGGCGCAGGATTGGTGCGCTGATGCGCGAGTTGCGCGAGGTGCCGAGATCGGTTGCGGTGA
Source organism: Granulicella sp. (assembly GCA_025357875.1). Classification (GTDB taxonomy): domain Bacteria; phylum Acidobacteriota; class Terriglobia; order Terriglobales; family Acidobacteriaceae; genus Edaphobacter. Next base: position 30,899 of record JANYLK010000211.1, on the reverse strand, counting down.
CTAGGCTGGTGAAGGATCACGACCTTGAGGCTTCTGCCGCGGAGAACCTGATGCGCTATCTCGCCGATCAGGAGCTTGCAACCACAATTGTTCCGGACGATCGGAACATCGTAATTGAACGAGTCCGTGACGAGTTAGGAGATTGGCGTGTTTGCGTGCTGACTCCGTTTGGCAGCAGGATTCACGCGCCCTGGGCGATGGCGGCGACCGCTAAGATCCGCGCAAATGGCGGCGCGGATGTGGAGACGATGTGGAGTGAAGATGGCTTCGTGCTGCGGTTTCCTGAGGCGGACGCTCCGCCCGATGTGGAGACGCTGTTGATGGAGCCGGCAGAGGCGGCGGAACTTGTAATGCGGCAGTTGGGTTCGACTGCGCTGTTTGCGGCGAAGTTCCGCGAAAGTGCATCGCGGGCGCTATTGCTGCCGCGTAGGCGCGCGGATGGGAGAACTCCGTTGTGGCAGCAGAGGAAGCGGGCGTATGACTTACTGGCGGTTGCTTCACGGTATGCGTCCTTTCCTATCTTGCTTGAGGCGTATCGCGAGTGCTTGCGCGATGTTTTCGACATGCCTGCGCTGATGGAGATTCTGCGCGGCGTTGGGAGCAGATCGTTGCGTGTGCATACGGTGGATTCACGGACTCCTTCGCCGTTTGCGGCGGCACTACTTTTTAGCTATGTGGCGAACTACATTTACGATGGCGACGCTCCACTGGCCGAGCGGCGCGCGCAGGCGCTATCGATCGATCAAGACCAATTGCGGGAGCTGATGGGCGATGCGGACCTGCGCGAGCTGCTGGATCTTGGCGCGATTGAGGAGACCGAGGAGCAGTTGCAGGGGCTCATGGATGGATACAAGGCGCGCAATCTGGATGGAGTGCATGATCTTCTTCTGCGGCTTGGAGATTTGTCCCGCAATGAGTTACAGAAGCGGGCTTCCGTGGAGGATGTCAGTGAATTTCTAGCGAAACTTGTTCGAGCTCGGCGGTTGATGGAAGTTTCGATCGCTGGTGAGCGGCGCTTGATCGCGGTAGAAGATGCGGGGAGATATCGGGACGCGCTGGGTGTGCCGCTGCCGCCGGGATTGCCGTCCGCATTCCTTGTGACGGTGCCCGAAGCTGGGCTGGACCTGGTACGGCGATACGCGCGGACGCATGGGCCGTTCACGACGGGAGAAGTGGCGCGGCGGTTCGGACTTCCCGTGGCAGGCGTGGAGACGACGCTGGAGCGGCTGGTGGGAATGGGCCGGGTCGTGGAGGGCGGCTTCCGGCCAGGCGGCGTGCATCGCGAGTGGTGTGAAGTTGAAGTGCTGCGGACGATTCGCAGAAAGTCACTGGCGCGGTTACGTAAAGAAGTTGAGCCGGTGGAACAGCGTGTGTTGGCGCGTCTCCTTACCCGCTGGCAAGGCGTGGTGCAACCGCGACGTGGGCTGGATGCGCTGCTGGATGTGATTGAAAATTTACAGGGTGCGCCGCTGCCGGCTTCGGTTCTGGAGACGGAGATTCTGCCTGCACGGTTGAGCGGGTATCGTTCGGCAGACCTGGATACTTTGATTGCGGCGGGTGAAGTGACTTGGGTTGGCCTTGATTCGATTGGGGAACGGGATGGGCGGGTGGGACTGTATCTAACGGAGAAGCTGCAAATGTTGTGGCCTGTGCAGGCGGCGCCTGGCGCAAAGTCCCAACAACCAGGTAAGGCGGAGGTAGAGGACAAGGAGGCTGCGATTGTTGAATATCTGAAGGCACATGGGGCTTCGTTCTTCCAGCAGGTGCACGATGGCGTTGGCGGCGGGTACCCGGGAGAGACGCTGGATGCAGTTTGGAACCTGGTGTGGCAGGGAAAGCTGACGAACGATTCGTTCCATGCATTGCGGGCATATTGTGCGCGACCTGAGCGCAGCTCGCGGAAACCATTGCGAGGGCATGGGCAGGGAGCGGGATTCCGGTCGCGACGAACGACTCCGCCGACGGCACAGGGACGCTGGTCACTGAATGCTGCTGCGTTTGAGGAAGGACGAAATGCCACCGCATGGAGCCATGCGATCGCACAGCAGTTGCTGACGCGGTATGGCGTGGTGTTTCGAGAGACTGCGCATGCGGAAGGTCTTGTCGGCGGATTTTCCGTAGTGTATGACGTGCTGAAAGCGCTGGAGGAGAGTGGGCGCGTGCGGCGCGGATACTTTGCGGCGGATCTTGGAGCGACGCAGTTTGCGATGCCTGCGGCGGTAGATTTGCTGCGGAGCTTGCGAGCCGAGCGCGATGGCGAACGATGCGAGATGCTGATGCTCGCGGCGACGGATCCGGCTAATCCGTATGGAGCGCTGCTGCGGTGGCCTGCGGGCGGCGATGCGGCCAGTTCCCTTACCCGCAGCGTTGGAGCGAGAGTGGTGCTGTGCGATGGAGCATTGGTGGCGTATCTGCGGCGCGGAAATCCGAATGTGCAGGTATTTCTGCCGGAAGAGGAACCTGGACGCGGGAACGTCGCGCGGGCGCTGGCGGTGTTTTTCGCGGGACAGATACGCGGCGCTCGCGAGGACGATGCGGCGGGGCGTGCGGGGATGCTGATCGCGACGGTGAACGGAATCGCGGCGGCGGATAGCGAGATGGCGCGGGCGCTGCTTGACGCTGGCTTTGTAGCGGGAGCAATGGGGTTCAATGTACGGCGAATTTTGCCGCGAGTGGGAATTGGTAGTTAGGAAACTTTCGCTTTCGAATTTCTCGCATGTATCCAGAGCATGCCGAGATCTCTTAAGCACGTGATCTTGTTCTGGTGCGAGTCTTCGCGGACTGCTGCGCATCAGAAGGTTTGTACGAAAAGGAGTAAGTCAAATGGCAGATCAGTTGGTGAAAATTGTGCGCTTCCATGAGACAGGCGCAGCGGACGTGTTGAAGATAGAAGAACTTCCCGTGCCAGAACCGGGTGAGGGAGAGGTGCGGCTGCGAGTGAAGGCGATTGGGCTGAATCGCGCTGAAGTCATGTTTCGGATGGGGCGATACCTGGTCACTCCAAAGCTTCCATCCAAGCTTGGGTACGAGGCTTCGGGAGTTGTCGAGGCGGTCGGCCAAGGTGTGGACGCAAGCTGGATGGGCGAAACAGTGAGCACGGTTCCGGCGTTTGCGGCAGATGTTTACGGCGTGTACGGCGAGGTTGCGATTGTGCCGGCACACGCGCTGGCGGAGTACCCGGCGCGGCTGACGCCCGAGGAAGGAACCAGCATCTGGATGCAGTATTTGACCGCGTATGGAGCGCTAATTCAGCAGGGCCACGTTGCAAAGGGTGACTTCGTATTGATCACCGCGGCAAGCAGCAGTGTAGGGCTTGCGGCAATTCAGATTGCCAAGGCCGAAGGCGCGGTTAGCATTGCTACGACCCGGACTATGAAGAAGAAGGCGGAGTTGCTGGCGCTAGGCGCGGATTATGTGATCGCAACCGAAGAAGAAGACCTGGTGGCGCGCGTGATGGAGATTACATCTGGCAAGGGAACACGCATCGCGTTCGATTCCGTGGGCGGAAAGGGTTTGGAATTGCTTGCTGGAGCAGCGGCTCAAAGTGGAATTATTTTCGAGTATGGTGCGTTGGCGAACGATGCGACGCCATTTCCATTATTCGCAGCGTTGACTAAACACCTCACGGTCAAGGGATATACCCTTTTCGAGGTTGTAATGGATCCAGCAGCATTTGCCAAGGCGAAGCAGTATGTCTTCGAGCATCTAGCCGCGGGGGACTTCAAGCCGAAGATCGATACAACGTTTCCGTTAGCTGAAATTGTTGAGGCGCATCGATACATGGAATCGAACGCTCAGGTTGGAAAAATTGTGGTTACAGTCTGAGCAGCAAAGTTTGCAAGCCGATAGAGAGGGCCGCGCGGTGCGGTCCTTCTCCATTTGCAAGGTCAGCGGAGGGGTATGCCTGAAGGAGACACAATTTATCGGGCGGCTCGGGCGCTGAATAGAGCGCTTGCTGGGCGAGTGGTGACAGGATTCGATACAGGACTGGCGAAGCTGGCGCGAGTGAATGACGACACTCCGCTGGTGGGGCGGGTGGTGGATAAGGTGGAGTCGCGTGGAAAGTGGTGCTTGATTTATTTCTCTGGCGATCTGATTCTGGTGACGCATATGTTGATGAGTGGGAGCTGGCATCTGTATCGGACCGGCGAGCGGTGGCGGATGGGGCGGTCGCGGATGCGGGTTGTTGTGCGGGTTGGGGCGGCGGTGTCGGGGCAAGAAGCAGATCCCTCCGCTTCGCTACGGGATGACAACCTAAATGGGCTGAGGGATGACAAACCAAAGCTGCGGGATGACAAATCAATCTGGCAGGATACGGGCGGAGCGGTGCACGAAGTGCGATCGTTTGCTGCCGCAAACGATACCCCACCCTACGATGATGGAGCCGTCGTGAGGATGGGGCACCCGAATCGAGATGCGAGTTCCACGGTGGGGTGGGAGGCGGTGGCATTTAATGTGCCGATTGCGGAGTTTCACACGGCGCGGTCGCTGGAACGAAGCTCGCAGGTGCCGAAACTGGGGCCGGATGTGTTGGCAGATGAGTTTACGGTTGAGGGTGGAGTGGCTCGGCTAGAGGCTTATGGGCGGGAGCATCCTGAGGCAGAGGTGGCTGTGGTGCTGCTGAATCAGCGAGTGCTGGCTGGGTTGGGGAATGTTTATAAGAGCGAGGTGGCGTTTGCGGCCGGTGTGAATCCGTGGCGGGCGATGCGGACGGTGACCCATGCAGAGATAGAGAAGATGGTGGAGTTTTCGCTGCGGTATATGCGGGCGAATGTTATCGACGGCAAGGGTGATGGGATTGTGACCTACGCTGGCAATCGGCGGACTACTCATTCGATGAGTCGGGAAGAACGGCTTTGGGTGTATGGGCGGCAGGGGCAGGAGTGTCGGCGGTGTGGGGCTAAGGTGATGATGCGGAAACAGGGGGAGCAGGCGCGATCTACTTATTGGTGTCCGGAGTGCCAGGGGTGGGTGGGGGATGGGGCGGCACCGGTTGGGAATGTGTTCAAGGGTGGGGTGCGGCGGAAGGTTGGGTGTTAGGTCTGCATGCCCAGCCTTCTAGGCTAATTCCACTCTTCGCAAGGCGCGAAGGATGGGCACTCGCGTGGTCGTCTGGTGAAGGAAAACTTGTAGCGGTACGCCGCTGCTTGAAGCCGCACGCAGCATGTTGGCGCATTCCGAGGAAAGCGGTCGAGCTTCGCTCGATACCCCCACCCTGCGCGATGAAGCTGCGCTAGGATGGGGCACCCGAGTTCGTGGCTTGAACGGGGTAGACTAAGTGGATGATTGATGATCTGGAATATCGATACTCCCCGGTGCGCGAGCGGGTTCGCGAGCTGCGGGAGTATCTTTGACTCGGCTCGGCTGAAGCGCGAGCTGGCGGTGATTGAAGAGAAGATTGGCGATCCGGCGGTGTGGGCGGATGGGGCTCGGTCGCAACCTTTGATGCGCGAGCGGAAGCGTCTGGAGACGCTGCTGGCGGACGATGCGGAGTTGGCGCGCCGGCAAGATGACATTGCGGCTTACTTCGAGCTGGCCAAGGAAGGCGAGGCGGTTGAGCCAGAGCTGGAGCGTGAGATTCCGGCGCTGGTGGAGTTTTCGGAGAAGCTGGAATCGAAGACGATGCTGTCGGGCGATACCGACGGGTTGAACGCGATCATGACCGTGCATCCTGGCGCCGGCGGGACGGAGAGCCAGGACTGGGCCGAGATGCTGATGCGGATGTATCTGCGCTGGGCCGAGCGGCAGGGGTTCAAGACGGAGATCAACGAGATTCAGGATGGCGACGAGGCGGGGATCAAGTCGGCCACGTTTACGATTACAGGCGACTTCGCGTATGGGCTGATTCACGGCGAGTCTGGCGTGCATCGTCTGGTGCGAATCTCGCCATTCGACCAGGCGAAGCGACGGCATACGAGTTTTGCGAGCGTGTTTGTGAGTCCGGAGATTGACGACACGATTGTGATCGACATCAAGGTGGAAGACCTGCGGATCGATACGTATCGATCGGGCGGCAAGGGTGGGCAGCATGTGAATACGACCGATTCGGCGGTGCGGATTACACATCTTCCTACGGGGCTGGTGACGGGCTGCCAGAACGAACGCTCGCAGCATAAAAATAAAGATCGTGCGATGAAGATGATGCGGTCGAAATTGTACGAGTACGAGTTGGATAAAAAGAAGGCGGCTACTCGAAAGATTGAGGATTCGAAGCTGGAGATTGGTTTTGGGTCGCAGATTCGGAGCTATGTGTTGCAGCCTTATCGGATGGCGAAGGACCTGCGGACGCGGGTGGAAGTCGGCGATGTGGACAAGGTGCTCGACGGCGATCTGGAGCCATTTATTCGTGGCTATTTGAGGATGCGGCGGGAGGGCAATTTGCCGGCTCCGATTGATGGCGAAGATGTGGATTAGTTGAAGGAGGCGATCACGGATAAGAACGGATGACACGGATTGAAGAACGAATGGTTTTCCGTGAGGATCTGAAAGATCCGTGGTCGGTTTTCGGTTGTTGGGCATCCAAAACTGAGTGGGAATGAGGGTGTCGCGGAATGGCAAAGGCGGATGTGAAGAATCCGGCTAGCGAAAACGAGGAGTTGCGGGCTCAGTTGGTGGCGCTGCTGGATGGTGGGCAGGCTCATGCAACGTTTGGGAATGCGGTCGCCGATTTTCCGGCTAAGTTGCGCGGGGTTGTGCCGGATGGGTTGCCGTATTCGGCGTGGCAGATTGTGGAGCATATACGGATTACACAGCAGGACATTCTGAATTTTTCTGCGCCTCCGACAGGCGGATATCACGGGCTGAAGTGGCCGGACGCCTATTGGCCATCGGAGGCCGCACCTAGTTCGGCTGATGCGTGGGATCGGTCTGTTGCGGCGGTTGAAGCGGATCGTGCAAAGTTCAAGGCGCTGATATTAAGGCCGGGGGCTGATCTGGCGAAGGCGTTTCTTTGGGGGACGGGGCAGAATTTGTTGCGCGAGGCTCTGCTGATTGCGGATCACAATGCGTATCATGTGGGCGAATTGATAGTGGTACGGCGGTTGCTGGGGGCTTGGAAGAAGTGAGTGGGACGAGCGGCAAAAGCAGATCCCTTCGCTTCGCTGCGGGATGACAAACTTTTCGCTGCGGATGACAAAAAGGACAACGATGAACGAACCTGAAGTGTTGAATGAGATGTTGGGCGATGGGCGCGGGCGGACGATTGCTGTGGTGGGGTTGTCGGAGAATCCGGGCAAGCCGAGCCACTATGTTTCGGCTTACTTGCAGCAGCATGGATACAAGATTTATCCGGTAAATCCTTCGATTGCAAGCGTGCTGGGCGAGAAGAGTTATGCGTCGCTGACGGAGTTGCCGGTGAAGCCGGATGTAGTGAGTGTGTTTCGCTTGCCCGTGATGATTCCAGCGATTGTGGATGAGATGCTGGTGCTGGGTCTGAAAGATTTATGGGTACAGCAAGGGATTGTGAACCTGGAAGCTGCGAAAAAGGCTGAGCAGGGTGGGATTCGCGTGGTAATGGACCGGTGCATTATGGTGGAGCATCGGAGACGCGGTTGACGGTCCGTTTTTCATGGTAATTTGAAAGCCCGTATGCAATTGAAAGACGTGAGGATTGTGCGCAAGATACGTTTGCTGATGCTTCTGGTATTGGTGCTGGCAGGGTCATCCTGGTCGCGCGGGCAGATCGCGGCTGTGGGCGATGGCGGTCCGGGGCCGGTGAAGGCGCAGCATCTGACGGCGGAGTTGGTGTCGCTGGGCTCGGCTATCGCGCCGGGTGGGACGCAGCAGGTCGGGCTGGTGCTGACGATGGACGAGCACTGGCACGTGTACTGGACTAACGCGGGCGATTCAGGCGAGCCACCGCACATTAAGTGGACTTTGCCCGAGGGGATTACAGCGGGGGAGATGCAGTTCCCTATTCCGCAGCGGCTGCCGCTGGGGCCGCTGATGGATTTTGGGTATGAGGATGAGGTTGCGTTCCCGCTGACGATTTCCGCGGCTGCGATGATGAGGCCTGGGCCAGTGCATCTGGATGCACAGGTGAATTGGCTGGTGTGCGCGCAGGTATGTATACCGGGGAAGGCGCATCTGGGGTTGGATTTGATGGTGCAGCCGGGGGCGCCTCAGCCGTCTCAAGAGCCGCATGTCGGCGCGCTGGCTGCGGCGATGACGCTGATCCCAAAGCCGCTGCCTGCGGGGACGAAATTTTCCGTTAGAGGCGATAAGCAGCAGTTTGAGCTGACGTTGATCGATGGCAAGAAAGAAAAGGATGCCGAGTTTTATCCCTTCGATAAAGACCCTACCGATGTGATCGCGAACGCTGAAGAACAGAACATTGAGGTGCAGCGCGATGGAGTGCGGTTGTGGGTAAAGCGGTCGCCTGATCTCGCGGTGCTACCGGCGACGCTGCATGGGGTTCTGAAATTGTCGGATACGGTGGCGTACGACGTGAGCGCGCCGGTTGTGCAGGTTGACTCCGTAGTTGGCGCGAAGCCCGTCAGCGGTTCGGCTCCGGGTACTACCGCGTTGAGCGCAATTGCGCTGGCATTCTTTGGCGGCATAATTTTGAACCTGATGCCGTGCGTCTTTCCGGTGCTGTTTTTGAAGGGGCTTTCGCTGATGCAGAGCTCCAGCCAGGATCGAGCGCATGTGCGGCGGCATGGGTTGGTGTATGCGCTGGGGATTCTGGTTTCATTCTGGGCCATCGTGGCGGTGCTGCTGATCGTACGCGCAGGCGGGAGTCATGCGGGCTGGGGATTCCAGTTGCAGTCGCCGGGGTTTCTTGCGGTGCTGGCGTCATTCCTTTTCCTCTTCGCGCTGTCGCTGGCGGGGCAGTTTGACATTGGGCTGTCGCTTACATCTGTTGGCGGATCGCTGGCGGAGAAGCAGGGATACGCGGGCAGCTTTTTTACCGGCGTGCTGGCTACGGTGGTGGCTACGCCGTGCACCGCTCCGCTGATGGGCGCGGCGATTGGTTTTGCGTTGGCTCAGACGGTTGGCGTGACATTCGCGGTGTTCACGGCGCTGGCACTTGGGCTGGCTGCCCCGTATGTGCTCTTGAGCTGGCATCCTGCCTGGGTGCGGATGTTGCCAAAGCCGGGCGCGTGGATGGAAGTCTTCAAGCAGATTACGGCTGCGATTTTCTTTGCTACGGTGATCTGGCTGGCGTGGGTATATGGGCAGTTGTACGCGGCTGGGGAAGGCGTAAATCAGTTGGCGCTGCTGCTGGCATGCTTTCTTCTGCTGGCGATTGCGGGCTGGGCGCTGGGGCGATGGCCAGCGAAGTGGGCGAGCGGAATTACGGCTGTTGTACTAATCGCGTTAGGGCTGGCCATTCCCCTGTCGCAAGTACGGGGAGCGGGACGGTCGAGTGCGGGATCCCCAGTTGCAGAGCAGACTAGCGCTGCGGCGGCCGGCAGTGAAGTTGTGTGGCAACCTTATTCGGAGCAAGGGCTGGATGCGGCGAGGGCCGCCGGACATCCGGTATTCATCGACTTCACGGCGGCGTGGTGTTTGAGCTGCCAATTCAACGAGAAGGCCGTGTTAAAGTCAGCGGACGTGGAGCGTGCGTTAGCGCGCGGGGGCGTGGTGACGATGAGAGCGGACTGGACCAACAGCGATCCTGAGATTACGAAGAAGCTAGCGTCTGTGGGACGCGCGGGCGTGCCTACGTATGTGCTGTATCCATCTGCGGCGGGAAGCGCAGCGGATGTGCTGCCGGAGTTGCTGACGAAGGATCTGGTTCTGAAGGCGATCGAGCGCGACTCGCAGTAACATTGCGCCGGTTACCTGCACTCCAAAAGTGGTATTTCCGATCTGCGGTTGGTGGGGTAACTTCAAATTCAGAGCACGGAGGTAACCTGAATCCGTTCTTCCAACGTTTTTCATTGACGATATGGCGGAAGCCTGAAATCCTTGCAGTTGACTCAGTAATACACTTCGACGGCTAGCCGCTAGAGGCAGACCCATCCGAGTTTCCGTCACGTGTCGAGCCTGGCCCCCTTAGTGCCTGCAAGTCGACCGTGGACGCCAAAATTGGCATCCAAACCCTTAGGGACCTAAAGAGTCTCGTCGATTTGCACTTGCATGGCTGAACGGGAGGCACGATGAAAAGTCCGCGAATACGAATTCAAGCAGCCGCCCTGACTTTTATTCTGCTACCAGCAGCGACTGGAATTGTCGCCATTCGCGCGTCTGCGACCTGCGAGCGGTTTGTTCGAACATACATAACTACGCCAGTCCGTAACCATGTGAGTAAAACTACTGCTGAGGCCTGGGCTCAGTGGCGTATTGGCCATCCCAACTGGAAGGCAAACCCGAAACTTCATCGCCCGAAATACTTAATGACTCGGAAGGAGGCGGTGCAAAAGGTGGAGTTCGCCTGCAGCGCCCCGCTGATTGACATGTCGACCGACGGTCTCTTCGCGGGAGCGGATGTCCCGCCGCCGATCGTGAACTTCCCTCCGATGGAGTCCACGCAGATCACCTTCCCGAGTGAGATACCGCCGGAAGTCGCTGAACTTACTCCTGAAGAATTCTGGCCACCGCTTTTGCCGTTCGTACCTCCAATTCTGGGCGGGGGCCCGACGTTCAGCAGCGCGGTACCCGTAGCACCAGCCGTTCCTATTGACACTCCAGGTCCAGTCCCCGAGCCGGCCGCTCTGCTGCTGGTTGGAACCGGACTTGCAGGTATGTGTCTGATTCTGGCTTCAAAGTTTCGCACGGTTAGGGAAAAGCAAATCGGCATACCAGCGGACCGTTAACAGCGGTATCGCGGGATTCAGTCTGCTTCGCAGAGCCTCGGCTGTGAGTGGTTATCGCTGATCGCGTTTGCTTTGGCGGATGCGTGTAATCTCTTCCATGCGTTGAGCCAAAGCCTTTTCGCGACCCTCTTGGGTGGGATGGTAGTAGCGGCGATTGGCGAGCGAGGGTGGGAGGCATTCCATGTCTGCCACGCGACCCTCCACATCGTGGGCGTATTGATAGTCCCTTCCGTAGTCGAGCGACTTCATCAATTTTGTGGGAGTATTGCGCAGATGGAGCGGAACAGGTTCCGCTGCGGTGGCCTCAATGTCGCCAAGGATGGATCCGTAAGCGGTGTAAACGGCGTTCGATTTGGGTGCAAGCGCCAGGTAGACGACCGCCTGCGCGAGGGCGAGGTCGCCTTCCGGTGAACCGAGAAAGTGCATGGCGTCGCGAGCGGAGAGGCAGAGGTTGAGGGCTTCCGGTGCGGCGAGGCCAATGTCTTCAACCGCCATGCGCACGATGCGGCGTGCGACGTACATCGGATCTTCGCCTGCCTGCAACATGCGGCCCAGCCAGTAGAGTGCGGCGTCGGCGTCGGAGTTGCGGACGGACTTGTGCAGCGCGGAGATAATGTCGTAGTGCTGCTCTCCCTGCTTGTCGTAGAGCAGGACGCGGCGCTGCAATGCCTCGGCGGCAATCTCTTTTGTGATGCGACGGTCGGCTTGTTCGGCGGCGAGAGTAGCTGCAACGTCAAGCGCGTTGAGTGCGTTGCGCGCGTCACCGCTGGCGTAAGAGGCGATCGTCGCCAAGGCATCTTCGTCGGCTGCGATGCCAGTTGCGCGGAGGCCTCGTTCGCGGTCGTTGAGGGCGCGATGGAGCAACTTGATGATGTCGGCTTCGGTGAGGGCCTGCAGGGTATAGACGCGGCAGCGGGAGAGTAGCGCGGCGTTGAGTTCGAAGGAAGGATTCTCCGTAGTGGCGCCGATGAGACGGATGGCACCGCGTTCGACGTAGGGCAGGAAGGCGTCCTGCTGAGCCTTGTTGAAGCGATGAATCTCGTCGATGAAGAGGATCGTGCGCGATTGGAAATCAGCGGCTTTCTCGGCAGCGACCATGACCTGCTTGATCTCCTTGATGCCGGACATGACGGCGGAGAATTCGATAAACGTGGCATGTGTGAGCGTTGCAACTATTTTGGCGAGGGTGGTTTTGCCTGTGCCGGGAGGACCCCAGAAGATCATGGAGTTGGGGTCGTCGTTCTGGATTGCGAGATGTAAAGGTTTGGCCGGGCCGAGCAGATGCTGCTGGCCGACGAACTCTTCAAGGGTATGGGGACGCATGCGCTCGGCTAGCGGGGTTTGGCGGAGAGTGGATGCGGCGGCGGCGATGGGGGATGCGTCGAAGAGGCTCATAAACAGGTGCTAGGTTCGAGGTATTCGGTTTGAGGCATTCTGACGTTGGCGGGATGCCTCGTAGAGGAGGAGCGAGCCGGCGATGGCTGCGTTGAGACTCTCGACGCAGCCGGGCATGGGGATGGAGATGCGTGCGTCCGCGACGGCGATCAAGTTCGCGGAGAGGCCTGCGCCTTCGTTGCCGATCATCAGGGCGCAGGGTTTCGTAAGCTCGGCCGCAGACAAAGGAAGTGCGTTTGGATTCGCGGGGTCGTCGGCGACGGCTGCGTAGATTCGCAGTCCGCGGGATTTCAGGCTTGAAATATCGGCTTGCGTGATCGCTACGACGGGAACGCGGAAGACGGAGCCGGCCGAGGCGCGAAGGGCTTTCTGGTTCCACTGGCTGACAGTGCCTGGAGTGGTCAGGACCGCGGTTGCTTCAAACGCCTCGGCGGAACGGATGAGGGTGCCAAGATTGCCAGGGTCCTGTAGGCCAGCTGCGATCAGCAGGAGCGAGGCCTGCTTGCCGGGAACGCTAACGGGAAGGGCCGATTCCAGATTCCAGATAGGCGGAATGAGGAGGGCGGCGATGCCTTGTGGGTGTTGCGTGTCAACGACGCTGGAGAAGACGTCGTCGGTGAGTTGAAGCAATTCGACGCCGCGTGGGATCCATTGAGGCGGTTCCACACGATCGCTGACGAAGATGGTCTTGAGCGGGAGTCCGCTTCGGATGGCCTCCTTGAGCAGAGTTTGTCCTTCGATCGCGACCAGTCCGCCGGATAGGCGTGCATTGCCGGTGAAGGCAGCACGGAGCTGCTTAACGCGTGGGTTGGTGCGGCTGGTGACTAGGGCAACGGACATTGTCATCTAGCGAAATCTTACGCTGTAAGTGGCCCTCGGATTCAGGGCAGATAAGGTCGCCTACTGGCGGCGTATTAGTTGCACGCGAGCACAGTCCAAACGCTTGCTGACGTCCCGTCGGCTCCGCTGATACCGAGATCGACGAAGGAGCCAGCGGAGATGGTCACGCTGCCAGTCGCAGTACAAGACGTTCCTGGCGCAGCAGTACAGGCGAGCGTTGTATTGGTCAGACTTCCCGAAGAGCCCGTACGCAGCGTAACCGTAATTGGGTTGGCCTGTTGCGACAAGACGTTCAACGTCGTAGCGGTGCATCCCAACGGCACCCAGGTGAGGATTTTCCCTTGTTCCATCAGGGCTGATGTTGGGCTGTTGACGGAGTAGAAAAAGCTGTTGAAAGATACCGCGTGATATATCGACAGGAGCGATAGTGAGCTACCACCGCCGCTTCCTGATCCGGCGGGTCCGGTAGCGCCCTGTGGGATGGTGAAGTTGAGTACGGCTGCCGAGTTTGATCCAGTGTTGGTCACCGCCGCTGATGCGCCGGCAGCTCCGGTGGTGACCGTACCAATAGTCAACGTGGCCGCAATTCCCGATGCGCCTGCTGGACCCGAAGGGCCTACGCTGCCTGCACTTGCAAGCAACATCCACACTTGTGCATTAAGGTCTGGTCGCGATGAATTGTTGTTCAATTGGGCAATATACGTGGCGCCATCGTAGGCGACAGAATCATTGATGACGTAGCCCACTCCTGCGTTCCATGCACCGTGGAAAATCATCCCGACCGGTCCGGTGGGCCCGGATGTTCCGGGCGAGCCGGCTGCTCCAGCAATTCCGGGCGATCCGTTTGAGCCCTGCGGCCCGGTGGCTCCGATCGCACCTGAAGTTCCTGCTGAGCCTTGCAATGCAAGAACGGCCCAGAAGGTTGGACTCTGACCGGGGGTGTTGCCGGCGTTGGAGCTCGCGATGGAAATGTAGGTTGAACCCAGATAGGACACTGCGTCATTTAGTCCGTAGGTAGCAGTCGAAGCATAGGTCCCTTGATAGATGATGCCCGCGAGTCCTGTGGCTCCAGTTGTTCCTGTGGGTCCTACCGGCCCGGTTGCGCCGGTAACTCCCAGTGGGCCTGTCGAACCTTGGGGGCCGTTCGGACCCTGCGCGCCGGTTGGGCCCGGTAGACCTGCATAGCCGGTTGGGCCTTCCGTTCCGGTCGCTCCAGTTGCGCCGACTGGTCCAGTTAATCCTGCTGCGGCAAGCACGCCCCAGTATTGCGGACTGACGTCTGGCTCGCGACCTGCGTTTGCGGAGAGCGCGATGTAGCTGGAGCCCGCGTAGGCAACCACATCGCCGACAGCGTAGGAAGTGGCGATCAGCCATCCCGACTGAAAGGTTACGGGCGGACCTTGCGGGCCGGGAGATCCGGTGGTGCCTGTCGCGCCGGTCAGTCCGGCGGCACCGATCGGGCCTGCCGTCCCGGTCAATCCTGCGGGACCCTGCGCCACCAGGACACCCCATTGCGCCGGATTCAGCGATGGGTTGTTGCCGACGTTGCCGGCGATCATCGAGATATACGTCGAACCTTGCCAACTTACGGCGTCATTGCGATCGTAGTTCACCAGCGACTGGTAGTTGCCGAGATAGTTCGCCACCGGAGGTCCTTGTTGCCCGGTTGCACCGGACGTGCCGGTTGGCCCGGAGAGTCCCTGCGGACCGATAGGGCCCGTGAACCCGGTGGGTCCGGCGACCCCGGGAGGGCCGATCGATCCAGACGTCCCGGAAGCAGCAAAGAGCGACCACTGCATTGGGCTCTGATCGGGGGTGTTGCCATGATTGCTCGCGGTGAGTGAGACGTAACCGGCGCCCATGTACGAGACGCCATCCGCCAGCGCATAGTTGGAGGTCGATGTGTAGATCCCCTGGAACGACAGCCCCACCGGCCCTGCAATTCCTTGCGAACCTTCTGGACCGGACAGCCCGGTTGCGCCGGTTGTGCCAGGTATTCCCTGCGCTCCGGCCTGGCCGGAGATACCTTGATAACCCTGAGGACCGATTGGGCCGTTTGGCCCGACGCCTCCCGGCAATCCCTGTGGTCCGGGCGTTCCCGTAGCACCGGTGGTGCCTGCGGGACCCGCAGGTCCCTGCGCGGACAATACTCCCCACTGCTGCGGGCTGAGGCTAGGGGTATTGCCATGGTTGGAGGCGATGAGGGAAGTGTAGGTCGTGCCCTGCCACAGCACCGTGTCCCCCAGCGCGTAATTCTGGATCGAGTTGTAGACGCCCTGATAGACAAGTCCGGCGGCTCCCTGTGCTCCAGTCGTACCGGCGATTCCGGCAAGCCCAGCCCCACCGGTTGCGCCGGTGAGACCTTGCGGTCCCATCGCACCGGATGGACCGACCGTTCCGTTCGTGCCTACACCCGCCGCGGCCAGCAGTCCCCAGTAAGCAGGATTCAGGCCGGGTGTGTTGCCGTGATTCGCGGCGATAAGGGAGATGTAGCTAGAGCCCTGATATACCACGGTGTCTCCCGTGGCGTAATTGCTGGTTGAGGCGTAGGTGCCCGCGTAGTTCAACCCGCCGCCGATGCCTGAGCCCGCTGGACCTGTTGGGCCGGCTGGGCCAGTCAATCCCGGAGGTCCGGTCGGGCCGATTGGTCCGCCTACTCCCATGGCGCCACTTGTTCCCGTCAGCCCGCGCGGCCCGGGTGCTCCGGTTGTTCCCACTGGCCCTGCGTTCACCAGTTCCACGTCAAGCGTAGCTGGGTGCGCGGTCTCGTCATTCTCCTTGCTGTCGAATTGCACCACTGCGGTTCCAGCCGAGAACGCGAGGCCGTTATTTGTCGCCGGGTTGCTGATCCAACCCTGCACCAGGGAGGTCACATCGAAGGCAAGGAACGCGCCAGCCTGGCTGACGGATATGAGTCCGGCGGCTGTTCCGCGGGAGGGTAGAGTTGCATAGTTTGTGCTGTACTCGCCCCAGGAGGCGGTTATTGGGGCAACCGCGACCAGTCCGGGCGTCGTCACGCGATTGACGTAGACCCGCAGCACGGAACGCGATACTTGCGATGCGGTCGTACCCGCCGGCAGCATCGACAGGTCAAATTGCATCAGCGTCGTATATCCGCCACCTACATTCAGATTGGAGATTGATCCGCTGTTGACTGTGGGCATTGCGCTGTTTACGTGCGCGTCCGCGATCAGCGTAGCCTGCGCACCCCACGCCTGGTCTATGCCCGGCAACGTATACGCGGCCAGCAACGCCGCCGCTGCACACGGCCTCAGCCAGTGGCTCAGTTTCTGCGAATGCCGAAAACTCCCCATCCAAAAGCCCCATTCGAGGAATGGAGCCATGCCTGCCCTTACGAAGACTGGCCGATCCGATCCACACCTTGTTCAACGATCCCTGCTCAACGATGCACGCTGCCACAGTGTCTGGCCCGGCCCGTCGAAGTGCCGGACGAAGGACAGAATTGGGAGCCACACCATCTTAGGCTGATGTGCGCTGAAATCAAGATGAATCTAGTGTGTTCGAAATTCATCGAGATGTTTGCAGCTAGAGGCTTGCGTTCCGACGGAGGCTCGCACGAAATCGCAGCATCACATAGACTGCGAAGGCAGACCAGTGACGAGGTTCCAACCATGACGCAAGCGATGCCCCTGGCGGCTACCAATAAGCCCGGTACAGTTCCATCCCCCGACACGCTGGTGAATGTGCCGCACCTGATCACCGCTTACTACACCATTCACCCGGACCCTGACGACGCCGCCCAGCGAGTGGCGTTTGGGACGTCGGGCCATCGTGGCAGTGCATTCAACGGCTCTTTTAATAACGATCACATCGCCGCGATCACACAAGCGATCGTCGACTATCGCCGCGGCCAGGGCACTGGTGGGCCGCTGTTCCTGGCGATGGATACGCATGCGCTTTCTGAGCCGGCATTCGCCACAGCGCTGGAGGTGCTCGCTGCGAATGGCATCGATGTGATGGTTGACGATCAGCTTGCGTATACGCCGACGCCTGCGCTCTCGCACGCGATCCTGACCTACAACGCCGCCAACCTGGCGAAGCCGCAAGCGGATGGGATCGTTATTACTCCTTCACATAATCCTCCGGAAGATGGCGGATTTAAATACAATCCGCCCAACGGGGGTCCGGCAGACACCACTGCAACCAAGTGGATTGAGAATCGCGCCAACACTCTGATCGCAAATCGTCTGACGGAGGTCAAGCGCTTCAGCTACAACCTGGCGCTGAACGCCGGCACCACGCATCGGCACGACTACATCAGCAGCTATATCGGCGATCTCGCCAACGTCATCGACTTCGCGCCGCTGGCTGGAACGGAGTTGATGCTGGGGGTGGATCCTCTGGGTGGGGCGGGCGTGTACTACTGGCCGCGGATCGCAGATAAGTATCACCTTCAGTTACATGTTTTAAATCCGTATGTCGATCCGACATTTCGATTCATGACGCTGGATTGGGATTCGCGCATCCGCATGGACTGTTCCAGCCCATATGCGATGGCGTCGATGATCGCAAACAAGGACAAGTTCGATGTGGCGTGGGCTTGCGATACCGACCATGATCGCCATGGAATCGTGACTCGCACGACCGGCCTGCTGAATCCAAATCACTATCTTGCTGTGGCGATTCAGTACCTCTTCACACATCGGCCGAAGTGGTCTGCGAAGGTGGGGATTGGCAAGACGCTGGTGTCGTCGAGCATCATCGACCGTGTCGCCAAGGGACTGGGCCGGACCATGCTCGAAGTGCCGGTGGGTTTCAAGTGGTTTGTTGACGGGCTGATCGATGGCTCGCTTGGCTTTGTCGGCGAAGAGTCCGCGGGCGCGAGCTTTCTACGTCGTAATGGAACGGTCTGGACGACGGACAAGGATGGCCTGATTATGGGTCTGCTTGCCGCGGAGATGACAGCAGTCACGGGTAAAGATCCGGGCCAACTGTACGGCGACCTCACTGCGAAATACGGCTCGCCTGTCTATCAGCGCATCGACGCGGCGGCCAGCAAAGAACAGAAGGCCAAGCTCGCCAAGCTCTCTCCCTCGCAGGTCACGGTGACGACGCTGGCGGGCGAACCTATTACAGCGATTCTGACCGAAGCACCTGGCAATCATGCCTCCATCGGCGGGCTGAAGGTCACCACGGAAAACGGCTGGTTCGCCGCACGGCCAAGCGGGACGGAAGATGTCTACAAGATTTATGCGGAGAGCTTTAACGGCGAAACTCACTTGAAGCAAATCCAGACGGAGGCGCAGGCATTGGTCACTGCGGCAATTGCGTGAAACCTTTATGCGACAGTTGCATGGGCCGCGGTGAATATCGGCCCGACCAATCCCATCACCTGGTCCGCCCCTGACTCAGGCGGACACTTTGATGGAGTCTTCACCCACTCCTTCGCCGCGCCGTAGATCGCCCATCTTAAGGTGGCGGCCAGCATTTCGCATGACACTGCGTTCGCCGGAGGATGCTGTTTCATACCCTGTAGTAGCCTGCCACGCACCACGGCAATCACAGCGGCCTCCATATGCGGCTCCATCTACAACTGGCGCTCGCACCCCAGCCCGGGAGTGGCAGCCAGGTAATCGCATACGCCTTGGATGATGCCGCGCAGGGCTGAAGGACAGTCTCCGTCAAAACGCACACCCCGCGCTTGCAGCAGTTCGCCGAATCGTGTACCGAACACGCACTTCAGCAGGGCGAATTTATCTGTGTAGTGGTCGTAGAATGTGGCTCGGTTTACTGTTGCAGCGTTGGCAATATCTTTAACATAGACCTTATCAAGTATCTATTTTGCAATAATTTGTGAGTGTTTATTCAAGTAAAACACGAGTGCGCCGGATGCGTGGATCGACCGTCTCCTGGCAAATCTCCGACATAATGCTCCTACTTCCAAACTACCCGATTTCCACAGAGCTGCTGCAACTTCGCCAACGCATGTCGCCGGTCGCTGAATCGACATATGTTGTTTAGAAATCAAGTGTTCTCGATTCAAGTCTCCTCGCGAAAGCCTCCACTCCCGACACCTTACGGCCGAGTTTGTGAGTAGCTGGAAGCACGCTAATCCAGAAGGGAAGGTCATCCCCCGCGACTTCTACGCTATTAGCGCGTCACCGCTTGAATCGGTGATCCACGCAAGTTCATGAGTCTTCGATGAGTGGGGCGCATTACTCCAAGGAATTCGGACGCTGAATCACTGGCCGGGCGGCAGCTTGAGAAAGTCCTTCACGTCGAGGGCGCAGCGGGTGAATCGGGCCTGGTACATCGCGCCCTTGTAGTAGTCGCGGAGGTCGATGCGGGTGCCTACGGAGGCGCGGCCAGGCAGTTCGGGGCGGAGTTGCAGATCACCCTCGCCTTGCAACTCGTCGCCTACATAGTTGTGCAGCATCTTGCCGTCGTACACGGCAGTGACGCGATACCACTTGCCGAATGGATTCAGTTTTTCGCAGTTCAGCAGCGCGCGTGATTGGCCGCCCGCAGTTGCAAAACTGTCCAGACACCACTGCCCGTTGACGATGCGAATCTCAAAGAGCATGCGCTTGTTAGCAATGTCGGCACCGGTTGCGGCGTCGACAGATTGTAGGTGGAAGATACGCTGCGCGGGTTTGCCATCGCGATCAGGCTTGAAGATCATCTCCCAGGTCCATGTGACCGCGCCGGCTAATGGATGAATGTCGACGAAAAGCACGTCGTTCACGCCATTGAATGCGACCGCTTTGCCCAAGGGAGTCTCGATCACCTTCGGTGTCCCAAGCATCTTTGTGGCGTGTCCGCCCAGCGAGGCCGTTTGATCGAATTGCCAGATTTCCTGCGCGGACGCGAGAGCGCACGCTGCAGCGAGAGCCAATGCCAGGCAGGCCGCTGGCACAAAGCGCAGCCCGCCTGGCGTCGGCCGATTCATGCTGTTGTCGTTACTCGTGCTTGCCGGGCGTGTTCTACGCCGTCAAGTGCGGTCCAGAGTGCACGGGCTGCATCTTCCCCTGCGGTGAGGGCGGATTCGGTCTCTTCTGGATGCGCTGCAAGCTCAGCCGCCAACGCATTGCGCCAGACCCGCGCATGATGCACGTCCGCGGTGATGTGCACGGTGAAGTAGCGTCGCGTTCTATCGTCAGCGGAATAGTGGTTAGCCAGCCCCTGGGCCTTGGTTTTCGCGATTGCCGGAACGCGCGATTCGTAGGCGTAGAGCGACGCAAGCGCAGCCGCAGGAGATTGCTGCATGGTCTCGCGATAATGGTTAAGCAGAGCCTGCGTCTCCGGGCCGATCTTGCGTGCGCGCACGTCAGCCTCGTAAGCGCCCATGCCTCGAGCGAAATCCATCCACATATCGCTGTGGGGCACGCCGTCTTCGAGGCCCTCTTCGTCCGCCAGGTTCTCGAGTACGAGTCGGCGCAATTTACCGTCCGGCAACTGCGAGTGCAGCCCGCTCAGGTAGGCAGGGAACGCCGAAACATGATGCCAGTACTCTGACGCATACTCGCGCAAATCTTCGCGAGTCAGGTCACCGTTCGACCATGCCTGATAGTACGGGTGCTTGAGCAGATCGTAGCTCTCAAGACGGCTTTCGAGAGCAGAGAAGAAAACGGCGGACGAGTCAGACATGGCAATATCTCCGTTTGTATTTGGCTGCGGATGGACTGATTGTAGCGAAGATTTGCGAAGCATGCCTACGAGGATGCTATTCCCCTTCACACCTAGAGCCGAGGCGAAAAAACTGTCAGCTTGAGGAACGTCGAATCGACCTTTTCGACTAGCTTACCGTTCATTTCGCTGGCCGCGCTTACTTGCTTCCACTCAGGATCAGCGCGAAAGGCTGCCCAATTCGCAGTCGCAGCATCGCGGCTTGGGTGCTTAAGGATGTAGAACAGCGTCTTGCCCTGCAGTGGTTCATCGGTCGGCGTCCAGTAGGCGACACTCTCCATCCCGTGGCGTTTGAAGATGATCATCGTGTGGTCGCGGAAGCGGGCCAGCAGGCCATCGAGCTTGCCTTCGAACGTGTGGTACACGCGTAGCTCGAATACAGCAGCCTCGCTTGCGCCGCCTGCGACCTGAGCCGACCCATGAACGCCTGCAATTGCCGAGACAATTGCCCCCGCACTCATACCATGCAACATAGTTCGCCTTTTCATAGATCAGTATTCTAGAACTACTTCCCTAACCTTGTCCTCTGGGTTACCCTTCTAGTTCTTCTGCGACGAATGGACTAATTGCGATCTTGAACTTAGAGAAACCATGAAAGTCTTTGGCGCAATCCTGCTCGTCCTCTTGGTTGCTGGCATAGCCATCTACGCCGATGGTGCTCGTCTGCCCTACGACCACTGGGTCTCGATCACGGGTGTTGTCGCCGCTCCACAGGAAAAGGTCTTCGCGCTGATTATCAACGTTGCGCGCGGCTCCGACTGGCGTCCGGCGGTCAAGTCTGTCAGCACGCTCGAACCCGACAAAGGGCGCGATCATTGGGTGGAGCATCTTGATCATGGCCAGTTTATGACGTTCCTGGCGACCCGCACCGAATCTCCCACACGGCGCGAGGTCTTGCTTGACGATCCCGGTGCTTCGTATGGCGGCACCTGGATCTACGAACTGTCCCCTGGACCGTCGCCGAATACCACCACGCTTCGCATCACGGAAACAGGCTTCATCAAGCCGCCGATCTATCGTTTCATCATGGCGCGCATCATCGGTCCAACGCACAACCTCGATGAATATATGAAGGACATCCAGGCGCGGGCTAAAAAGCCATAGCATGCGCAGGCCCGCGATTCTTGTTTCCTTCCAGTAAATCGCGACACCCACGGCGTTTGGCACGAGCGAAGTTCCTGCGATTTTCAGAGCGAAGCCCAACTTGCTGGCAACGTCGACAATTGGCAGCAGCATGAATCCCATGGCCACTAGTGACACCACCAGGCCGCTGATGGGATGCTAGCTTGAGCCAGAATCCGGCGCGCACGCCGAACCGGTCGCCCGCGACCAGCGGGATAGCGAACATCATCACGTAGTAAATTTTGTAGCCGATGTTGCCTACGAAGTTGATCACCTGGAAGGCCTTTGGCGCTCCCGTTCCATAGGTCGCGAGCAGGCCCTTCCAATCGCCTACGCGACAATGACGGCAATCGATCGTTTGGGTGTCTTCCAACGTGGATCGAGGTGCGTAAACCAAGCGGAAATCAATCTGTCCCAGCCCGCCACCATGGCAGTCAGCTGGTCTCCGCAACGATGACCGAATACTGTGCGATCAACGCTACCCCCAACACCAGGATGGTTGCTCGTCCAAGCATCAATCCCCAGTTTGTGCCGCACGCAGTTGCGCACCCGCTAAACGCAGCAGCCAGCATTTGCGGGACTGGCCCAGTCAGATTCACCTTCGCCGCAGGAATATACACCAGCACCGATCCCGTCATCAGAATGTAGATCACCGCGATAACCGGAGCGGCAATCTACGCGGACCTCATGATGGTCTTGCCTGGATTTCTCGTCACGCCGGCGAACACGGCCACCTGCTCCAGACCGCTCAGCGCGTTGAAGGCGAACTTCGTAAACAGGTTCATGCTGAAGAGCGTCAAAGCGGGCATCGCGAAACTGAGCGACGCCTACGAATTTACATGTGGGTGTGCCGCAGAAGCGTGGGGATGGAAGAAAAAGAGCACCGTCAAAAGCACCGTCACAAGGACTGTAACCGCAGTGCCGAAGTGCGACACCCATCGGCCGATGCCAAAACCTGGCACGTTTACGCACAGGATCACCGCGAACAACCCGATCGTGAATACCGCTATCAATGTGTGGTTATCCTCCATCCACGCTGCATGCGATCCCAGGCCATAGCTGCGGCTGGTCGCCGTGAGGATCTCAATGTTGGAGACCGCTAGTAAAGCGCACAGGCCGAAGTTTCACGTGCACATGAAACCCGCGAACGGACCGAGCACAAATTTTGCCCATTGATAGACGCCGCCCTCGAGCGGCCAGTCCCTGGCGCACCATCCGACCACGGCCGCCAGCAGAACAAATAGAGTTTAAATTGCCGCCAGCCAGAACCAGACGTGATTGCCACCTTGCTTGGCTGCGATGCCTGCCCACGTAATTCCGACTACCAGCAGGACCTGCATTGGCACAAGATCCCACAACCCCAGCTCACGCTTGAGACTTCGCTGCCAGTTTTTCCGCGGTGTTGTTCAAGCTTTGGATTCGTCAAGGATTGGCTAATGTATGCGTGAATGTAGCATCCGCCGAAGGAGGGTCAAACCGCGAGGGCCCATCAGATTATCGGGGGCCTGGCGTTGGTGCAGGAGATGATATCTGCATCGGTGCTCCGATCAGGTCAGGGCCAAGTTCAACCTGCGTCCTTACAAGCTGCTCGGCGACGATTCGGCCGAAGACCTTCTGTCCGTATGGGTTCAGGTGGGTCCGGTCGGTGCCCGACTTACCTGCCACTTCCCTTTCGTTCGCCTGCCCGACAGCGTTAAATTGGTCGGCTTGTTCCTGCGTCATGCGATTCAGCATTGCGGTCAAGATCGCATTCAGATCGACGACCGCAAGACCGTTCTTTGCCCCGAGTTCTTTGGTTGCCGTCGCATACTCCTTCAAGTCTTCGACGATCTTGCCATCCTTCATCGTTCTGCGTGAGAGCGATGTCACCAAAACGGGCACCCCACTCATTGCCTGCACGTCGGAGATGTATCGCTGCAAATAGTCCTTGAAGCTTCCTTCGGCGTCCGTATGTCGGGTCGCGTCCGTCTTCTGGTCGTTATGCCCAAACTGGATGAGGTAGTAGTCGCCCTTTTCTGCCAGGGCTTTCTTCCACGCGCCTTCGTTGATAAAGCTCTTCGAGCTGCGGCCGTTCAGCGCGTCGTCGATGCAAGCGACGTTCGGCGTCATCACCGCGCAGAAGCCCGGGCCCCAACCACCACCAGTCGCTACGGTCGAGTCGCCTATCAGTACGATCTTGACCGAAGCGCCATTGATAATTTTCATCGCCTTCACCCCATCTGGCGGGAGTTTTGCGGCCTGCGCGCGGACGTACTTCTTCAGGGCGGGTTCTACCTTACCCAGGTCGACGGCCACCATGCGTCCGAAGATGTAGCTACCCGCCCAGTCGAGGTGAGTCTTGTCGTAGACGGTCTTACCGGCATCATCTTTCTTAGTGATCGCGAGTTTGTTGCCTCCGTCCTCGCCAATCTTGTTGAGATAGGCAATGCTCTCCGCCTGAAGATCGATCAGCGGGACGTTCATCTCTTTGGCGACCCTCATCATCGTCACCGCATGGCCGAGCAGGTCCGAATGCACTTTGCCATCCGCCTCGAAGTATCTGCGCGTCAACGGAGTGCACAGCACCGGCTTGATTCCTGCTGCGCGCGATTCCGTGACGTACTGCCGGAGGTTGGCTTCGTAGACTGCCATCGATACCTGGCGATCCATCTCCGCGACACCATCTACCTTCTCGGCATCGTTGTGTCCGAACTGGATGACCATGTAGTCGGGCTTAGTCTCAAGTGCGCGCTGCCATAAACCCTGTTCGCGATACGTCTTGGTGCTGGCGCCGCCCTTGGCCATGTTGAGGCAATCGACGGTGGAGGGGAGATTCGCACAGAATCCGCGCCCATATCCGGCGTTATCGGTTTGCGTGGAATCGCCAATCAGATCGATGCGGAGGGTGGTTCCAGGTCTCCGAACCGCGGCAGTCTCTGTGTCGAAGGCCTTCGCAGGATCGCCTTGCGCGATAGCACTCGCAGTCATCACGCCTGCCATGAAGTAAGCCGCTAGGGAAAATCTGTCGCAGACATCCATCATCGTCATAGCCTTTGCAAAAGTTTACGCCTGGCAGCCGTGTGAACTGCTCGGTGCCAACTCTATCGTCGTCACCGGTAATCGCACCGATTGAACGGTGTTTGCATGTTTAGAGGCAAACGGGTTGACAGTGTATCCACCAGGGCGAAGACTTGAACTTTGAGGATTCACTGGATCCCATGACGACCAAGCGCGCCGCGACTCCGCCCACTACGAACAAGCACCTGATCCGCTGGGTGGAAAAGATGGCCGACCTGACGCAGCCCTCGGCTATCCACTGGATCGATGGATCTCAGGCCGAGTACGAGCGTCTCTGCGATCAACTGGTAGCGGCCGGCACTTTCTTTCCGCTCGATGACAAGAAGTGGCCTGGCTGCTTCTACGCGCGGTCTGCGCCGAACGACGTGGCCCGCGTGGAAGATCGCACTTTCATCTGTTCCCTTTCGCGCGACAACGCCGGCCCAACCAACAACTGGGTCGAGCCGCACGAGATGCATCGCAAGCTGAAGCAGATATTTCGCGGCTGCATGCGCGGACGGACCATGTACGTGATGCCATTTTCTATGGGCCCGATCGGATCTCCGATGTCGCAGATCGGCGTACAACTGACCGACTCGGCCTACGCTGTGGTCAACACGCGCATTATGGCTCGCATCGGTAAGCAGGTGTTCGCCGAGATTGACAAGGATAAGAAGCGCGTTGTTCCCTGCATGCACTCTGTCGGTGCTCCGCTGGCGCCGGGACAAAAGGATGTTCCCTGGCCGTGCAACGACGAGAAGTACATCGTCCACTTTCCGGAGACGCGCGAGATATGGTCCTACGGTTCTGGTTACGGTGGGAACGCTCTGCTGGGCAAGAAGTGTTTTGCCCTGCGCATCGCCTCGAACATCGCTCGAGACGAGGGATGGATGGCGGAACACATGCTTATCCTCGGCGTGGAATCTCCGCCGAATGCTGCTGGAAATACGGAGAAGACTTACATCGCTGCGGCTTTCCCATCGGCTTGCGGAAAGACCAACTTCGCGATGCTTATCCCGCCAGCCGGCTTTGAAGGGTGGAAGGTGACGACTGTGGGTGACGATATTGCATGGATCAAGCCGGATGCCCACGGCCAGCTGCAGGCGATCAATCCGGAAGCTGGCTTCTTTGGTGTCGCTCCCGGCACCAGCAAGCGCACCAATCCCAACGCGATGATTACGCTGAGTCGCAACAGCATCTTTACCAACGTAGCTCTCACGGTAGGAACGGACGGCAAGCCCGACGGCGGCATCTGGTGGGAAGGCATGACCGATACGCCGCCAGCGCAACTTATCGACTGGCGCGGCAAGCATTGGACGCCGGCAAGCAAGACCCCCGCCGCTCACCCCAACGGCCGATTCACCGCTCCTGCTGCCCAATGCCCCTCGATCGACCGCGACTGGGAGAAACCCCATGGCGTCCCCATCTCCGCATTCCTTTTCGGGGGGCGACGTCCCACCACAATCCCGCTCATCTACCAGGCATTCAACTGGTCCTCCGGCATCTATACCGGCGCGACCATGGGCTCGGAGACTACGGCGGCCTCCGGTGCGCCCGCCGGCAAAGTTCGCCGCGACCCCATGGCGATGCTTCCGTTCTGCGGGTATCACATGGGCGACTACTTCCGCCATTGGATCAAGATGCAGCGCTCGCTCTCGGTTACGCCGCGCATTTTCCACGTCAACTGGTTTCGCAAAGACGAGAATGGCCGCTTCCTATGGCCTGGCTATTCGGAGAATATGCGCGTGCTGAAATGGATCGTTGACCGCATCCACGGCCGCGTCCGAACTAAGGAAACTCCGATTGGCTGGACGCCTTATTTCGAGGACATTGAGTGGACCGGCCTCGACATTCCTAAAGCCGAATTGCGTGCGACTTTCGAGCAACTTCAGCGGGTCGATACTGCCGCCTGGAAGCGCGAAGTGATGGATCATGAAGAACTTTTTATCGCGCTCCACGACCATCTGCCTGCAGAGATGATTTACGAGCGTGAACTACTTATCTGCCGTCTCTAGCGCGGGATACAGAGAGATTGGCAACGTCCCAAACTGGATTCGCCGCCTCATATTTACAGCAATTTCCCTTGACGCAATGCCCATTCCGCTCTACTCTATGGGAGTGGCAAGACTCCCTTCGGGTTGAGTTAGTCACAGCGAAGTCCACCCACTTCGTTGCTTTACCGGAATACCCACGCAACAGCCCCCACCGCGCTGCGTGGGTTTCCTCTTTAAGGTCAAAATAAACCTGCCGCCGGCTTGACGTGCCTCGCAGAAACAGGTAGCTTCTGGTTTATGAGTTTGAGGTGCATCACCGCGTGTATGTGTAGCTGTTGCCTCTGTTGTATGGGCAAGAGCCGCTGCTGCGCTGGTGCATCCTCCTCCTAGGCGAATTTAGAAGCACATAAGCCTTAGAATATTTGGAGCCCACGTATCAGCGCTAAGCGCTATACGTGGGCTTTTTCACGTTCCCAGCCGAAAACAAATCAAGCAAGGCACTCACCAAGGAGCTTTATGGCAACCACGAACAGCAATCGCACGACACAGTCGCACTCCGGTCTCAGGCTTCCCATCAATGTGGACCTGGTCGCGATCGCGCTCGGCCTTACGCTCGCCGCGCTCATACGTTTTGGCGTCATTCACCAGATCAGTTTTTAAACGAGGCTTCCAGAGCGCCGGCTTCCTAAACCCGGTCATCGCTGACTTATGTCCACCCAAACCATCCCGATGCCTGCCGCCACCGACACCCCGCCAAGCACTACTTCGCCCGGGGACGCCACCGGTCCCCTGGAACCGGCGAGCTTGATCGGCACACTTCCTGGCATCGCACTCCTCTTCGGAATTGGACTGCTCGGCAAGTTGCTAGAACACGCGTTCAGCATCCTCCGTACCCAGCATCATCTGCGTCTGCCGCAGATCGAGTATGTTTTATGGGCCATAATCCTCGGCCTCGTTGTCTCGAACTCAGTAGGCGTGGCGCGAATCTTCCGCCCCGGCATCGCCACTTATGAACTATGGCTCAAGCTTGGGATCGTTTTGGTTGGTGCGCGTTTTCTGCTTCAGGATGTTCTGCACATTGGCGGACTCTCGCTGGGGCTGGTCGCGGTTGAGCTTATCCTTTCGCTGTCGGTGATGACGTTGCTGGGACGCATCTTCAAGTTGCCGCCCAAACTTACCAGTTTGCTTGCCATCGGGTCCTCCATTTGCGGTGTCACTGCAATCATGGCCGCGCAGGGGGCCATTGATCCCGACGAAGAGGATACCTCCACCGCCATCGCCGCCATCCTCACACTAGGTGCGATTGCTCTGTTCACCTTCCCGGCGATCGGGCATCTGCTTCATTTGAGCCAGCAGGCTTATGGGATGTGGGCCGGGCTGGCAGTCGACAATACTGCCGAGTCGGTTGTTACCGGCTCACTCTACGGACAGGACGCGGGCCGATGGGCCATCCTCGCCAAGACGGCACGGTCGTCTTTCATCGGATTTGTGGTGCTGGGCTATGCAATTTATTGGGCGTCGCAGGGCAAGGCCGCGGTTGTGGAGAACAAGGCGCTCTTTCTTTGGCAGAAGTTTCCCAAGTTCATCCTCGGTTTCCTTGCCATCTCGGTCTTCGCAACCGCTGGCTTCTTTAGCCGTGGACAGCTAGACAGCATCTCGAACCTGTCGCGCTGGGCGTTCCTTCCCGCATTCGCGGGCGTGGGTCTACGCACGAATTTGAAAGACCTCGTAGGCCAGGGTTGGCGGCCGCTGGTCGTTGGCGTGCTCGGCGAGATATTTATCGCGTTGATTACGCTTGGGCTCGTCTTCTGGAGCTACAACCACGGAGTCTCGCGATGACTCCGATTTTCATAATGCTCGCCGCGCCTCGTTGTTGTCGCCCTTAGCGAGAACACGCAGACCCGCTGAAATTTATCCAACCGTCCCATTTCGCCGCTCATCCGCGCGCGCTCACCTGTCAGGAGACCGTATGATCCGCCGCACTCGCACGCCCTTGTCCACCTTCGCCAGTGTCATTGTTGGCCTGTTCGCGCTTTTCCCTGCCCTCATTGCTTACGCCCAGGTCGTCGGCGGCACTATCTCCGGCACCATCTCCGACTCCTCGGGCGCAGTTATCGCCAACGCTCACGTCCTTGTCCACAACGACGAGACTGGCAACGAGCGTCGTCTACTCAGTGGGGCCGACGGACGCTACGCTGCGCCATCAGTCCCCGTTGGCACCTACACCGTGACCGTCAAAGTCGATGGCTTCAGTGACCAGACTCGCACCGGAATTTCGCTCTCCATAGCGCAGTCGCAGAACGTCAACCTCAGTCTCCCGCTCGCAGGAGTAGCTGAGACAGTCAACGTGAAAGATGACCCGCCCGTGGTCAATCTCACCACGCAGCAGACGGCTGGCCTCGTCGACTCGCGCCAGGTCAAAGAACTTCCGCTGAACGGTCGCAGTTACGATCAGCTCATCACGCTGAATCCTGCGACCGTCAACTACACTGCACAGCGTAGCGGCTCGGTAGGCACATCGAACTCGTCGGTTGGCAACATGTTCGCTGTCTCTGGACGCCGCCCTCAGGACAATCTCTACCTGCTCAACGGCGTCGAGTACACGGGCGCATCGCTGATCAACGTTACGCCGGGGGGAACATCCGGCCAACTCCTGGGCGTCGAAGCTGTCCGGGAATTTAACGTCATCACGGATACCTACTCCGCCGCCTACGGCAAGCGCCAGGGCGCGCAAGTATCCATCGTGACCGCCTCCGGGACCAACAATCTTCATGGCTCCGTGTACGAGTTCGTGCGCAACTCGTACTTCGACGCGCGCAATTACTTTGACCCTGCACGTATCCCGGGGTTCCAGCGTAACAACTTTGGTGCGGCGGTCGGCGGCCCCATCAAGAAAGACAAGCTCTTCCTCTTCGCCAACTACGAAGGCTACCGCCAAAATCTGGGTATCTCCGACGTAACTATCGTCCCGGATAACGCCTCGCGTGCAGCTGCCGTCGCCTCGGTTCGGCCACTGCTGAACCTGTGGCCTGTGCAGAACGGTCCGGAACTCGGGGGTGGGCTCGCCGAAGCATTCTCAAGTCCCACACAGCACATCCGCGAAGACTTTGGCACAGCACGCTTTGACGCAAACCTCACTCCCAATGACCTGCTCTTCGCTGTCTACACGATCGACGATTCCGTCGCCAACACGCCCACGCAGAACCCGTTCTCGCTTGTCGATGAGAGTCTTCGCGAGCAGGTGGCAAGCGTGCAGGAGCAACACGTCTTCTCGCCGCGCCTGCTAAACACCGGCCGCATTGGCCTATCGCGCGCCAACTTTTACTTCCTCGGCTCGGTCCCCGCTGCGATCCAGGCCATCACACCCACATTCCTGCCCGGCAAGCCAACCGGCGCCATCGTCATCGCTGGCTCTACCGCCTCCAACGGAAATTCGCTCATCACCGCTGCAGGAGCCAACGTTGGTTCCAACAACGGAATTACGCGCAATCTGTTTACCTTCGACGACCACATCTACTACTCGCGTGGCAGGCAGCAGATCGAGGCCGGCGGTTGGCTTCAATTGCTGGAATCCAACGACAACCTTGCGCAGAATCAATACGGCCAGGCCAGCTTTGCCTCGCTTGCCACCTTCCTTCAGGGAACGATCAAGAACTTCGCCTACGTCCCCGTGACCACCGAACTCGGCTGGCGCAGCACCTTCGCCGATTGCTATATCGAAGACACCATAAAGGTCCTGCCCAACCTCGAAGTTCGCGCTGGGCTCCGCTCGGAATCGACCGACGGATGGAACGCTTCGCATGGCCGCGCACCTGTATATGGATTTACGAATGGAGTGATCAACACCACGCCTACCACCGGCTCCGCTGCCCTTACAACCAATCGCGCCAAGTTCCTCCCCGAGCCGCGACTGGGTATCTCTTACGATCCTTTCTCGACCGGCAAGACCGTCGTCCGCGCCAGCTTCGGCATGCACCACGCGCTGCTCGACACGCTGGACTATCGCCTGGACCAGTCCGCGCCATTCAATACCATCTACACCACATCCGGCACCGTCACGAATCCCACTTCGGGCCCGTCGTCGATCTCGCCGTCGACGGTGCAG
>JANYLK010000196.1 GCA_025357875.1 Granulicella sp. | reverse complement strand
TTGATGGTGCCTTCGATCTTGTCGACGGGTGCGTCGAAACGACGCTGGTCGACCTGGAGAGTAGACTCCTTGGTCTGGCGGACCTGTTCAACGATCTGCTCGTAACGGGCGCGCAGGTCAAGATCCCCGTTCGCCTGCTTGTCGACGACGGCTCGGATCCGGTTGTACTCACGGGAGTAGGGAGCGATGTCGGCGAGGATGCCTAGTTTGTTGATGTCGGGGTAGTCTTCTGGGTTGAGGCCTTCTACTTCAGGATGGCATAGGTCGTGCTGCCGACAGTGGAGTGTCAAAAGCGGGCCCTTTTCCTCCTGTTGATTTACATATCTCAGATATATATGGTAGCTTCAAAGACCTCCTTATGAAACGCGCCGCCTTATATATGAGGGTCTCAACCCTCGACCAACACCCCGAGACTCAGCTCTACGACCTTAACGAGATGGCCAAGCAGCGGGGCTATCAGATCGTCGAGCAGTACACCGACATGATCTCCGGAGCGAAGGCTCGCCGGCCAGGACTTGATGCGATGATGCGCGACGCCCGCCGGGGTCAATTCGACGTCGTCCTGGTCTGGGCTTCGGACCGGATCGCAAGGTCGGTGAAGCACTTCCTCGAAGTGTTGGACGAGCTAAACCGGCTCAACATCGAGTTCATCTCCTTCCGCGAACAAATCGATACCGGCGGACCACTGGGCCGGGCGGTTGTTGTCATCATCGGCGCGATCGCGGAGTTGGAGCGCAGCTTGATCGTCGAGAGAGTGCGCGCCGGTATGAGGCGGGCCAAGCTGGAGGGTCGCCACATCGGGCGCAAAGCTCTGGTCCTCGATCGGGCCGCCATCCATCGTGACCGTCAACGAGGGGACAGTTTAGGCCAGCTGGCAAAGAGTTATCTGGTCAGCCGAACTACCATCCACCGTGTGCTCGGAGAGCACGCCACAACCACACTGGAGAAGATATGAAAAACATAGTCCGAACCTTGCTTGCCGCTGGCGTCGGTCTCACGCTGGGATGGGTCTGTAGCCAGGCAACTCGCTGAAAGGATGCCGAGGCAATGGTCGCCGACCCAACTGCCGGCTCTACGAACACGGCCCAGGAGCGTCAGCTCAAGAAAATACGCAGCGTCGTAAACGACATCCACAAGCACATCCTGGCTGTTTCAAAAGGCCTGCAAAAACCCGCCGCCTAACCCTCACAGAATCAGGGCCGGATCACAACGATCCGGCTGTTCCACAACGTGTGGATTATGAAACAGTTCTGCCCATCACTCTGACCGGGGACCGGTTACCAATCGTTCAGTGCCCCTTCTTCAGAGTGCAGTCTGCCGCGGCTGGGTTCAATTGGCATGTCCTCGCCAAATGAACTGATGCCGAACGCCGGATACCCACATTCATAAGGCCCGCCGAGGTTCTTGAACCGAGGTTAGTTATCAACTCGGCCACTAGCTCATTTTGGTCAATTTCAGTCGGACGGATGCTCCTAATGCGAGCACGCCTGTACCGAGAAGTATCAGTGCGCTTGGCTCGGGAGTCGGCGCGATGCCGACCAAACTCTGGTTCCCATCTACAGGAAATGAGCCGCTGAGGAAAGTTGGGGCGGTCACATCCCCACTGTAGAGTTGGGTAAAGTTGTTCTTGCTGTCTACGGTGAAAATGTCAAAAAAGCTGGGGGCCGGCGGAAAATCGGGAGTGCAGTCGGTGCTGAGGCACACGGTTATGCCGCCTTCCTGACCTACGCTGAAAAACACGACCTGTGTCTCCGGAAAGCTCACGCCGTTGACCTTGACGGTCGTGTCTATTCCGAAAATTCCAATATCGGGGATGGCGAACGCCTCGCTGGTTGGCATCGTCGGCAGTGTAAAAACCAGTATCCACGGGAGGCCTGGTCCACTGTAGGCCGTCACTGGGGTGCCGGGGTTATAGACACCGGTTAGCGTAAAATTCGTGTTCAATCCTTCGGGCGTCAGCACCACCGGGCCTACCGTATCTGCACGGGCAGACCCATGGACGACAGCGATGAAAATAACTACAGCGCGCAAGGCTGATATTCTGGTCATGATTTCTCCTTTTTGGTTGAGCAACGGCCTTACCTTGACCCTCTAGATACTTCTTTCCCGTGGATTCCTAACGAGCTAGAGCTCGCCGCCTGACCGAAACACCAACTACAAGAAGCTGAGAGGGTAGGCGCCAAAAAGGAATCTCGGTACCTAACCCCCGCCTCCTTTGAGCCCAGCAGGTCAGCTGATATTTGTCACTTCGGAGTAGCCCTGAAGGCGTGGAGCACGGAGCAAGCTGGCAACACGCAAGCCTGGCCTGTGATTTCTCCAGCCTCATTGATCGAAGACGCGCTAAGCAGATACAGCGGTGAGTTCGCACGAACAAGAGAGTTGAGATCCACGATTACGCCGTCGTGAAATAGGAAAGGGGTAATCCCGAACTCGTCGATCGAGAAGCCGACCACGTCATCTCTGTTATTCACCGTATTGCAGCATCCGGAAATCGTGGCGAAGGCTCCGGGAAGCGTGCCCAGGTCCTGCATGCCAATGCCTTTCTTCCAGAGAAAAGAGTGAACAGTGCCATCCGTGAACTGCGAAGTCCCCACCACGTCTCCTAGTTCGTTGATCGCGGTAGCGGCGTTATATTTGGTGTTAGCAGCATCGCCGAGGGTGCCTAGGTAAATCGGGCGACCATCTCGTTCCCACACCACAGCGTGCAGGCCCGTCGCGTTGACAGGCGGAAGTCCCTGCGTTGCGCACGTACCCGACGAGCCGACGACCTGACCTCGATTGTTAATGCCAAAGGCAAATCCGACAGTATCGCCCATTTGCTTAAGTGGGTGGAGCATTTGGATGTCTCCGTCTTTCTCCCACGTCACTGCCTGGAAGCGGTGGGTCTGAAAGGCCGTCGCGCCTGCACAAATGGGATCAACAACGCCGCTCTCTGCAAACCCGGCGAGTTGACCTAGATCGTTAATGCCGAATGCATTGGCATTGTGGCCGCCCGGAAGGGTAGGAAGCGCCTTCAGTTTGCCATTCCTCCAGATTGCACCGAGGCACTGCAGGTGCGTCCCATAGCCACAGAAATCCTCTCCATTCGGATCTACGGTGGAGGTCTCTGAGCCAATGGCGGCCTCTCCGTTGGAACTTGGTCCGTCCGCAGCGCTGTTGCATTGCGGACAGGCTGATCCCCCAAGTGTGCCGAGATCCTGTAACGAACCCCCGCCATACCAGAGGAAGGCGTTCTGTGGGCCACCCGGAACGAGGTTGGACGAGCCGGCAACCCAGCCCGCATGATTCATGTCAAAGCCTGACGAATTGGTTCCAGAACCTAGGACTCCCAGGTCGGTTACGGTGTACTGCCTGAATTTCTTCTCATGCTGTTGCGATGCGCCCTGCGCCTTAGCTACCAGCGGCATCGCCAGAAGGGCTGACAAAGCTATGAGTGAGTGGATCATTGGGTGTCTGGATTTCATGGCGTCTCCTTAAGTTTGTGGCCGCGGATGCGGCAGTTAGGTGTTGGTTGTGTTTTGAACGCGAGCAAGCAGGGAATTAAGGCAGGTAAGCACCGAGCCATCCGCGGCCTGCGACCGATGGAGTTCCTCCGAACTGAGCCATTCCTCAAGCGCAAGCTCGTCGAGGTTCGAGATCACTCCCGTGTCTTTCATCGCGATCATTTCCACTTCTGCCGCGCATCGAGGACACCATGCGCGCCGGGAACTTCGGCCCCGCAGAATGAGCAAGGAATCGGTTTTGATGGTGACGGTCGTTTGCTTCGCCATAGACTCCTTTCCCTCGAGGTGTCGGAACGCTCGAACGAAAGCAGATTGGCGGAACCAAGACGAAAATGTCCTTCCTATTGGCATGAAAACTTCTGATACTTTCTCGCATTTCGCTAAGTCCCCATGCAGGAGCAACTTAGGCGACCTTCCTAGCGGGACAACACATCGGGCTCATGCTAAACTTCAGGCCTCACGCAACAAAATTGGGGTGTTTGCGATGTCCGGTAACCAACGGGAAGGGGCCAGAGAGCTTTACGAGTTCGGCCCCTTCCGGGTAGATCCGGAGAAAGAGACGTTGCTGCGTGCGGGCGAAAACGTCCCGTTGACTCCCAAGACCTTTCAGATCCTTTTGGTGCTGGTCCGTAACAGCAAAGAGGTCGTCACCAAGGACGACCTGATGAAGACGGTATGGCCCGACACGTTTGTGGAAGAGGCCAACCTCAGCCGTAATATCTTCATGCTGCGCAAAGCGCTGGGGGAGACGGCGCAAGACCATCGCTACATCGTCACTGTGCCTGGACGCGGATACCGGCTTGCCGAACGAGTAAAGTTGGTGCCAGAACAAGACATCACCGTCATCGCGGCCAGCCATTCAAGGATGCAGGTGGAAGTAAAGGAGACGAAGTCGTGGCGCTGGATCGCCGCAGCCGGGATTCTCCTGGTTGCAGCCGTCGCGGGTACCGCACGGTTTCTCCTGGACCGCAGGGCGGTACTGGGTGCAAAAGATACGGTGGTGCTCGCCGATTTTACGAACTCCACCGGCGATCCTGCTCTCAACGAGACGCTCCGCCGAGGACTGTCAATCCAACTCGAACAATCGCCATACCTCAGCCTCATCTCGGATCAGCGGATTCATCACACGCTCAGCCTGATGGGCCGACAACCGGACTCGCCGCTGACTGCGGAGGTCTCTAGGGCGGTCTGCGAACGAACCGGTAGCGCCGCGGTGTTGGAGGGTTCGATCGCGACTCTCGGAACCCAATACGTGCTCAGTCTCCAGGCAAGAAATTGCCGAACCGGTGAGCTGCTCGACCAGCAACAGGCGCAGGCGGCTAAGAAGGAGGATTTGCTCAATGCCTTGGGTCAGATGGCCAGCCGACTCAGAGAGCGTGTAGGCGAATCATTCAATACGATCCGCGAGCACAACACTCCGCTTGCCGAGGCGACGACGCCATCGCTCGAAGCGCTGGAAGCGTATAGCGCGGGCTGGAAACTGCACACGACGAGCGGGTCCATGGCCGGTTTGCCGCTGGTGAAACGCGCAGTAGAAATCGATCCCAACTTCGCCCTGGCTCATTCAACCCTGGGGCGCGAATACGCCGATCTGGACGAGGGAGAACTCTCAGCCGAGAGCACAACTAGGGCGTGGCAGTTACGCGAGCACGCCAGCGACCCGGAGAGATTCTTTATTACCGCCAATTACCAGATTCTGGCGACGGGAAACCTGGAAGCGGGGCGGCAGACCTGCGAGGCATGGGCGCATACGTATCCTCGTGAGGCGTTGCCCCACACCATGTTGTCGGGCTTTCCAAATAAGGGCGCGGGGCGCTACGAGCATGCGATATCGGAAGCTCGTACTGCGGTTGAACTCGACCCCGATTTTGCAATAAGCTATTACAACCTCGCCGCGAACAACATCTACCTTGGCCGCTTGGGCGAGGCTGAAAACGCGTTGCGCCGGGCAGCGGGACGTGGTGTGGAGATCGATGAATTCCTGATGGCCCAGTACGATATCGCCTTTTTGAAAGGCGACGCTACTGCAATGGAACGAATCGCTGCGCGAGCCCGGGAACGGTCAGGCGCAGACACCTGGGTTTCGAACAAAGAGGCGTATGCTGCGGCCTATTCGGGTCACCTGCAGCAGGCCAAAGTCTTATCTCGGCGTGCGGTTGAACAGGCGAAGCAGGAGGGTCTGCCCGAGCGGGCCGGCCTGTGGGAGGCGGGAGCATCCTTGCGCGAGGCATTGTTTGGAGACAAGGCTGAAGCCAGGATCAGGGCGGCCGCTGCGCTCAAACTCTCCAGCAATCAAGAGATCGAATATGGAGCGGCACTGGCGCTGGAGTTGTCAGAAGACTCCCCCCACGCGCAGGCGATCGCGGACGAGGAGCAAAAACGGTTTCCTGAAGACACGGTGGTGCAATTCAGTTACGTACCCGTGCTGCGAGCGCAAATTGCCATAGATAAAGGGGACCCATCCAAAGCAATCGAGTTCCTACAACCTGCTATTCCGTATGAGTTGGGCGCGTCGCACGAGCTTTTCGGGGGACTCTATCCCGTCTACCTGCGTGGCGAAGCTTATCTGGCGATGCAGCAGGGCGCCGAAGCGGCGGTGGAGTTCCAGAAGATTCTCGATCATTCGGGCATCGTGGGCAGCGATCCCATCGGCGCGCTTGCGCACTTGCAACTGGGGAGAGCATTCGCGATGTCGGGAGACAACGCTAAAGCAAAGTTTGCCTACGAAGAGTTCTTGAAGCTCTGGAAGGATGCAGATCCCGGTATCCCGATCCTCAATCAGGCACGCGCAGAGTACGTGAAACTAAAGTAGTCTAAGCTTGCCAATTGATGCGTATGGACACACCCGTGTTGACGGCTAGGACCATAGAGTTCCTGAGCTCACCCAATGGCCGCGGCCTCGTCATTTGAGATCGGCTTCAACGGAGCGGTTATCAATCGCCCCTGCTCAGGACCGGTCGAAAGTAAGACCTTGCAAGCCCGATAAAGCCCGGCGCTTGATGCGAAATTCTATACTACTGCAACATTGCGTACTTCACTTTGGCCTGTCTCACGATCGGAAGATCCCGTTGAGCGGCCTGCCAAATAGTGAGGATATGCCGTCATGCCCCTGCCTTGACCTTGTTACCCTAGCAAACCGTAAGCGACCAAGGCCAGGAAGGGCAAGCGCGCTTATAGGGCAGTTCGGGACCGGTCCCCGGTCAGAGTGATGGGCAGAACTGTTTCATAATCCACACGTTGTGGAACAGCCGGATCGTTGTGATCCGGCCCTGATTCTGTGAGGGTTAGGCGGCGGGTTTTTTCAGGCCTTTAGTAACAGCCATGATGCGCTTGTGGATGTCGTTAACCACGCTGCGTATCTGCCTGAGCTGACGCTGGGTGGTATTAGGGGATGAGGCGGATGTAGTTTGCCGGCGAAGGAGGGCGGCCATTGCCTGGGCATTCTTTCGACGGTAGACGTTTTCGCAACAGACCCATCCGACGGTGAGGCCGGCAGCGGTGGCAAGCAGCATCCTGACTATGGTTTCGTTCATGATGATTTCTCCAGAGCGGTTAGGGCGTGCTCTCCGAGCACGCGGTGGATGGTGGTGCGGGAGACACGGTAGCTCTTGGCCAGTTGGCCAAGGCTTTGTCCCCGTTGACGGTCCTCGAGGATGGCGGGGCGATCAAGTACCAGAGCCTTACGCCCGATGTGTCGGCCTTCGAGCTTGGCTCGCCGCATGCCGGCGCGCACCCGCTCGACGATGAGGCTGCGCTCCAGCTCCGCGATTGCACCGATGATGACCACAACCGCCCGGCCTAGTGGACCGCCGGTGTCGATCTGTTCGCGGAAGCTGATGAACTCGATGGTGAGCCGGTTCAGCTCGTCGAGCACTTCGAGGAAGTGCTTCACTGACCTGGCGATACGGTCCGAAGCCCAGACCAGCACGACATCGAACTGGCCGCGGCGGGCGTCCCCCATCATTGCATCGAGTCCCGGCCGGCGGGCCTTCGCCCCGCTGATCCGATCGGTATACTCCTCGACGATTCGATAGCCGCGCTGCCTGGCCATCTCGTGGAGATCGTGCATTTGGGTTTCCGGGTGCTGATCGAGAGTGCTAACCCTCATGTATAGAGCGGCGCGTTTCATTTAGGAGCCCTTTCAGACATCCAGTATATATCTAAGATAGGTAGAGGAATAGGAAGAAAAGGCCCCACTTTGAGTCGCAGCAGGACGACAAGGACTACACCCTCTACTCCACCCGCCTGGAGCCTAAGGGACCAGACGCGCTCGCCGTCGCCAAGCCGAAGCAGGAATACGGCATGTGGAACGCGGCCAAGCAGGAAGTCAAGACCTTCATGGAGTTCATCGGGCTCCCTGGCTTCGCCATGAAGTCCGGATACAACGCCCTCTATCCTGGTCAGAGCCAGGGCAAAGACGTGTATCTGCAGGGCTCTCGCCAGATGGACTCCGTCACCCGCCAGTACTACGAGCGCTCACTCGGCGCCGGCATGTTCGTATCCCCGGCGGGCGAGAACGGTCTGGTCGGTTACTCCGAACCCTTCCGCCGCTTCGTGCAGCATGAAGGCTTCTCTCCTCAGGTCAACGAGATCGCTAACAACATGCCGTCGTGGATCCCGGGCGATGACCATCTGATTGACTTCAAGAAGGGTGACCCGTACACCAAGATCGACAAAGGCTATGCGCGCATGCCGGGCGCCGGCTACGCAGCGCTGCATCCTGAAGTAGAAGGCCTCGATCCAGAAGATTACCCGGACATCAACAAGCTGAGCATCCTCGGCGATGTCGCTCCCTATTCCCGCGAGTACAACCGCCTGCGCGCCGTGGTCGATAAGC
>JANYLK010000169.1 GCA_025357875.1 Granulicella sp. | reverse complement strand
GCAATTGCGCATAATGGCAACCTGGTGAACCTGGGCACGGCGCGGGAACGGCTGGAGCGCGATGGCGCGCTCTTTCAGACGACGTCGGACTCGGAGATTATTGTGCAGCTCATCGCGCACTCGAAGTGCAACACGCTGGTGGACTGCATTGCGGATTCGCTGTCCCAGGTGGAGGGTGCGTTTTCGATTGTGATGATGACAAGGAATCGGATCTTTGCGGCACGTGATCCGCATGGATTTCGGCCACTCAGCATGGGGCGCATTGCGGGTGTGGATGGCGCGCCGGATACGTTTGTGTTCGCCAGCGAGACCTGTGCTTTCGATCTGCTGCACGCGAAGTACGAGCGCGATGTGGAGCCGGGCGAGTTGATGATGGTGTCGGAAGACGGCGTGACCAGTCGGCGATTTGCGCCTGAGACTACTCCGCCGGCTAGCTGCATCTTTGAGCATGTTTACTTTGCGCGCCCGGACTCGCGAATCTTTGGGCGATGGGTGCAGCAGTCGCGAGAAGAGATGGGCCGGCAGCTTGCTCGCGAGAGTGGCGTGGATGCGGACCTTGTTGTGCCGGTGCCGGACTCCGGCGTGACCGCGGCGATAGGATATGCGGCGGAGAGTGGGATTCCATTCAATCTGGGGCTGATTCGCAACCACTATGTGGGACGGACTTTTATCCAGCCGGAGCAGCGGGTGCGTGACTTTGGCGTGAGGATGAAGTTGAATCCGGTGCGGAGTCTGCTCGAAGGCAAGCGGATCATTTTGATTGACGATTCCATCATTCGTGGGACGACTTCGCGGAAGATTGTGCGGATGTGCAGGATAGCGGGGGCGACCGAAGTGCATATGCGCATATCGTGTCCGCCTACTATTTCGCCATGTTTCTATGGGGTGGATACGCCTTCGAAGAAAGATTTGATTGCTGCGAATAAGTCAGTCAAAGAGATTTGCAAGTACATTGAGGCGGACTCGCTGGCGTACCTGAGTCTGGTGGGGCTGACGCATTCGTGTACGAAGGGCGAGCCTGCGAATGGGATGTCGCCGGCGAGCTACTGCACGGCTTGTTATACGGGGAATTATCCAACGCAGTGGGTGGATGTGGAAGAGATATTGCCGGCAACGGTAGGCGCGTAGAGCACAAATGAAAACGGATCAACGCGGAGGAGGCTCTAAGGTTCACTCCACGTTGATCCGAAATAATCCGCGCTACGACTTCCAATGCTTGCTGCTCTGCGTGCAGCTTCGTATCGCTTATATCCGATTCTCGATGAGCCGCGCGTAATAACAATGTGATTTGGGTCACACCTGTTTGGGTAGATGAATTTGTGGCCGTGGAAGCCAACGTATACTTCGCGCAAGTGTGCGAGGTGCGAACGATGAACATGGAATGTGCGAAGTCCCGCAGAAATTTCTTGAAGACGACGTTGCTGGGTGGCGCGGGTGTGCTGGCGGCGGCAAAGATAGTTAGGATGATTTCTGGAACGATGGCGGCGCAGGCGGCTGGGCTTGCTCCGATGACATCGGGGAGCGCCATGAGCCGGGTGTCGATCGCCGGCGGAGACGATCGCGCGAAGATCGCGTTCGATTCGCTGATGCCTTTCCAGCACAAGATTGCGGCGGCGATTGGCAACAAACGCGTGGTGCTGAAGCCGAACAACGTGATCATCGACAAGCCGCTGTGCGCGACGCATGCAGACAATCTTGAGGGCATCCTCGAATTTCTGCATTCGATTGGGAAGACGAATGTGGTGATTGCGGAGTCGCCGGCGAATGGGTCCGCAATGGATGGATTTGCGAACTACAAATACGACCGGCTGGCGACGAAGTATCACGTGAAGCTGGTGAATCTCGATATGGAAGGGTACGAGGTCCTGTACGTCTTTAATGAGAAGGACATGCAGCCGCATGCGGTGCGTGTGGCTAAGATGATGATGGATCCCGCGAACAATTTTGTGATCTCGGCGGCGAAGCTGAAGACGCATGATTTAGTGGGGATTACGCTGTCGCTGAAGAACGTCGTCGTGGGC
Organism: Granulicella sp.; assembly: GCA_025357875.1. Taxonomy (GTDB): domain Bacteria; phylum Acidobacteriota; class Terriglobia; order Terriglobales; family Acidobacteriaceae; genus Edaphobacter. The sequence continues at coordinate 3,324 of JANYLK010000169.1, read as the reverse complement.
TCGGGGATTAAGGACTCGGGTGCAGGACTGGGCAAGGCGGGATCGGGCGGCGGCCGGTCGGATAAGCCAATCATGCATGGCGGCGGGACGTATGGGATTAACTACAACATTTTTGCGCTGTCGGCGAAGCTGCATCCTGACCTCGCGGTAATCGATGGCTACGAAGGGATGGAAGGGACCGGACCGGTGAATGGAACTCCGGTTAGCCAGCAGGTTTGCGTGGCGAGTATGGATTGGTTGGCGGCGGATCGCGTGGGCGCGGAGTTGATGGGCGTCGACTTTTCGAAGATTGGATATCTAAGCTATTGCGCGAAGGCGGGGGATCGCGGGCAGTCGGATCTAGGCAAGATTGAGATTGTGGGTGCGGCGATTAAGGACTATGCGAAGACGTATCAACTGCCAAGGCAGTGGGAGCAGATTACTGGGTGGCAGCGACCGATGGGTGCGTGAGGCGAAGGCGGGAAGATTGACCACGGATTTCAGGGATGAAACGGATAAGACACGTGCCGGTACACCCGGGGTCGGTATTTACTCTCGTGGATTTTGTTTTGCTTAAGTGCACGGCTTCCAACGTGCCGTAAACTTTGATTTTGACGCCGCAAGACATCACGCTGGAATGAGCAGTCGGGTTCATCGAGGACGACTTTTCGCATCGGCTCGCATCGAAGCGATACGGAGTTGGATATGCGACGCATGTCGCGACGTCGTCCGCGGCGGTGGTAGGCTTACGCGTGCGGTTTCCTCACTCCTCCCACGAAGATCTGACTCCGAGTCCCCACCACGTCCTCGATTCCGTAGTCTTCTGTCTTATCGTATCGATGATATGTCCGTAGTAGTTTGCGAGTCCGTCTTCTCTGGTCGCGCTGCCGACGAAGTCTTCGTTTCCGTGTTCTTGGGCGGCGGTGTCATATTTCTTCTCATTGGAAAGTGCTTCGAACTTCTTGTCCAGCATCCCATCGGTTTCGAGGATGAAAGCTGTCGCCCATCCGTCCCTCTCCGTTTCAGCTAGTAGGCTGGACGACTTTACTCGCCGCATTCTTCCTTCTCGTAGCGACCGCCTTATTGGCGGCAACTTGGAGCTTTCGCTTCTGGAATGTCTTTTGTCGGTTGCCGTGGCTTTCGCGCTGGCATCCTTCACAAGCAGCAGCCAATTAGCAGTCTTGGGGTGGTCACGCATCTCTCTAACGGTGTCGGTCCGGATAAGGCCAAGGTCATGCATTCTGTGGCAGGTAGGGCAAAGGAATGCCCAGTTCGTGGGGTCGTTATCCGTTCTGTCGGTATTAAGATGAGCTACTTCAAGCACCCCTTCAATTCCGAATCCACAATACACGCAGATTATATGGCTCACCAATTTCCGATAGTGATCGAGAGCTAACTTTCGGATGTTGATCCGCTTTCCCTTGGTCGACAATAAAAGTGCTACCGGTATAGGGACGTCTTTGGATGCGTTCATGGTCTCATTCATTTGAGAAATTCCTCTCTTACTAATTCAGAACAGGCCGTACTTCCGGGGGAGTTCGATGCCCAGGTGTTCGTAGGCCAGTCGAGTGGCTACGCGGCCGCGAGGGGTCCTATCGAGGAAGCCGATCTGGATGAGGAAGGGTTCGTAGACCTCTTCGAGCGCGTCTTGCTCTTCGGCCAACGCAGCCGCCAGGGTATTGAGGCCGACTGGGCCTCCGTCGTATTTTTCGATGATGGTGCGGAGCAGGCGGCGGTCTAGTTCGTCGAAGCCGTGGGCGTCTACTTCGAGCAGCGAGAGGGCGGCTTGGGCGGTGGGACGGTCGATCTTTCCCTGGGCGCGGACTTGCGCGTAGTCTCGGACTCGGCGGAGCAGGCGGTTGGCGATGCGTGGAGTTCCGCGGGAGCGCATGGCGATTTCGGCGGCGCCGTCGGTGTCGATGGGGACGCCGATAACTTCGGCGGAGCGCTCGACTACGAAGCGGAGTTCGTCGTCGGTGTAGAACTCGAGGCGTAGCAGGATGCCGAAGCGGCTGCGCAGTGGGGACGAGAGCAGGCCGGGGCGGGTGGTGGCGGCGACGAAGGTGAAGGGGCGAATTTCCATGACGTGGGTGCGCGCCGCGGGACCCTGGCCGATGATGATGTCGAGCTTGTAGTCCTCGAGCGCGGTGTAGAGTTTTTCTTCGAGCACGGGTTGGAGGCGGTGAATCTCGTCGAGGAAGAGGACCTGGCGCTCGCGCAGGTTGGTAAGGATGGCGGTGAGGTCGCCCTGAATTTGCAGCGCGGGGCCCGAGGTTTGCTGGAAGCCTACGTCCAGCTCGTTGGCGATGATGGTAGCGAGCGTGGTTTTGCCGAGGCCGGGCGGGCCGAACAGGAGGACGTGGTCGAGCGCTTCGCCACGTGATTTGGCGGCTTCGAGGGCGATGGCCAGCTGCTCCTTGGCTTTGGTCTGGCCTATGAATTCGTTGAGGCGCGTGGGCCGGAGTTTCAGCTCAAAGGCCTGGTCGTCGTCGACCTTCGCGGCCGATACGAGGCGGTCGGCCTCGGGCGTAGGATGCAGCTTCGGCTTGATTTTCGGGAATTCCACTCAGGGCGATGGTACGGCGAAGAAGGACGCAAATCAAATGGTGGAGTCGCGGGTGTGCGACCGGCGCATCCGGCATCAGAGAGATGATGGCGGCGAGTGATTGGGCTCCGCGGAGGAGGACTTGTGGGGCGATGGTTTTCGGCAGTTGTGGTGCTGGCTTTGGTGGGCGGAGCGGTAGACGGCGGCAGGGCTTTTGCGGCTCAGGGAGAACACACCGCGCGGCACACGGCGCATACGACTCACTCGGCAGGGACGACGACGGGTGCTGCGATCAAAAACGTTTTCTGGCAGCCGAACCAGATGCAGCAGGGGTCGGTCGCGTTTTTTACAGTGGAGTTGGAACATGCTCCGCGGCGAGTGAGCGCGACCTGGATTGGCAAGACGCTGATCTTCTTTCATACCGATGATGCGAAGGTTTGGTATGCGCTCGCGGGTGCGGACCTGGAGACGCAACCGGGGAGCTACGATCTGCAGGTGACAGCAATGCTGCCCAGCGGCAAGGTGGTGCGATCGGTGAAGAAGGTGGACGTGGCCGCGGGGACCTTTACAACCGGCGCGGTGGACGTGCCGGAGAATTTTGTTGAACCGAACGAGCAACAGAAAAAGCAGATCGTGGCGGATCAGGTGTTGAAGACGCGGGCGTTCGCGCATGTTGGTGCGGCTCCGATGTGGTCGGGCAATTTTGTGCCGGCGGTGGATGCGAAGTCGACGCCGAGCTTTGGCGAGAGCCGCATTCTGAATGAGGAGAAGACGAGCCTGCATCGCGGAACCGATTTCCC
>JANYLK010000120.1 GCA_025357875.1 Granulicella sp. | reverse complement strand
CCTCGCTGATTCATAAGCTGACGTATCGGCGCAAGAATCACGACAACATTCACGTGCGCGGATACAAGGAGAAGGGCAACATTAACACGCCGCTCGAGTTGGCGATTTTAAATCAGGTGGATCGCTTCAGCCAGGCGATGGACGTGATCGACCGTGTTCCGAAATTGCAGGCTACGGCTGCGCACACTAAGGAGTGGCTGAAGGACCAGATTATCGAGAGCGTGAATTATGCTCACGAGAATGGAATCGATCGGCCAGAGATTACCGGGTGGAAGTGGCCAGCATAACGCCACCTGATATTGTCGTCGCGCATTGAATATTTCTCCTGATGGCGATTTTTGATGAACCGTGTGCAAATGGAACGGCGCAGCTTTTTTGAAGGCTGTTGCGCAAACGTTGGTTGCTGTTCCCGTTGTGCCGCTGCTCGGGCGGTACGCTGAGGCGCAGCAACCGACCGAAATTCAACATCCGGCGCGTTCTGTGGTGAGTGAATCTCCTATTGCGGCGGAGAAGCTTGCGGTCGTCTTGAACGCGCGTGACTTTGGTGCAACTGGCGACGGTTAGACGAAGGACACACTCTTGCGATTCAGCAGACGATCGAGCGCTGCTCGCTGTTCGGCGGCGGCGAAGTGGTGGTGCCTGCGGGCGACTATCTGACTGGCGCGCTGGCGTTGCCGGGTGAGGCAGGGATTCCGGCCTTCCGCAACTTTCGCTTCTCGAACATCCGCGTGACCGATGTGCCGGTGTTGGTGGATGCGATGAAACTAGACTCGCGCAAGCCGCTGGATGGGCTGACGCTGGAGAATATTACCGGGACGTGCGCGAAGGGTATGTCGCTGGCGAATATCAGGCGCGCTCATAGAAGCGGACTTAAGGTGACGGGCTTTGCCGGGCCGCTGCTATCGACGGCGAACGTGACCAGCATGGGGCTGATTGGAGCGGCGAAGATTGAAGGGCCTGTGGCTCCGGATCTGTCGTGGCACCTGCTGTTCCCTATCAACTGCATTGAGGGGGATCTTTACTCGTTCCCCTCCCCCCCATAAAACAGCTAAAGTATTCAAGAAAAATCAGTTAAGTCCGGACCTCATTGCTCGACTGTCAGTTGAGGAGGGTGGCGCCGATGTGAAAGGCGCTGGTGAATCGGTCGAGGCCGTTGATGCCTCCGTTGACCAGGCGGCGGGCGGCGGCGAGATCGTTGGCGGCGAGGGCGCGACGGATGCCAGCTTCCCTGTGAACCAGGAAGCGGGCGAGTAGTTCGGCAGCGATTGTGGGTTCGCAGGCGAGGGCGGGATTGGCGATGAGATCATGGGCGGTTTCGCGGGCGAACTGGGCGTAGTTGGCGCGGCCGGTGAGTTGGATGAAGCCGCGTCCTCGGAAGTCGGCACCGTCGGGAGGGCCCTGATTGCCAAGATCATGGCGGTGATCGTAGAGGTCGAATGGGGGTCCGCTGGGCGAGGTGTTGAACCGGGATCGCTGTTCGGTGAGCGGCTGGAAGCATTCTGCTTCGGCGCGGATGGTGGCGAGCGCGACGAGCAGCATGGATTTATCGGTGAGGTTGGCGGTGGCGAGAGCGGCGAGGATCGGCGGCAGGTTGGCGGCGATGTGGGCGAGCGGCGTGGCGGGGAACAGCCTTTGAACAAGGGCGGGAGTGATGGCGAGGAAATTGCGGAAGGTGGGTTGGGTTGGAGCGGAAAGACTCGGATTGGCGATTGTTTGCATGGTTATACCCCCCGGTACTTTGAGTTCAAAAATCTCATTCTTAGTGGGTTAGGTCCGGAGTTGCCTTTGACCGATTGAAGTTACGTTTGGCCGGATGGTTTAAATGAAAAAGCCCGGCACGAGGCCGGGCTTGGTGAGTTTCTCTACTACTTTTATTGTACGGGTTTGACCCTAACTGTTACGCCAACTTTTTTGCGCTAATTGGAGCTTTAGATTGTGTGAGTTGGTGAGCTTTTCCACCGTTTGGGGGCTTGACAGGATTAGACGAGAGGCCAGGCCGGTTAGGTTCGGGTGGCTTTGACTTGCAGGTATTGGTTGTGGATAAGGGTGTGGGTGGTGGGGCTGGGGGAGACGTTGGCTCCGGACCATAGGGCTTCGAGGTCGGTAGCGAGGGCGGCCTGGCCGGGCTCGTCCAGGCGGCTGAAGGCTACCTGGGTGGGGCCGAAGTATTTGCGGAAGAAAGCTACGGCTCCGGCGGGATTGGTGGGCATGTCGAAGTCAATGGGTGTAAGTTGCGTCTCGATTTGAGAGAAGTGAGGTGCTAGACGCTGGCGGACGGTGGCATCGTCACCCCAGAGGACGGGCGGGGCGATGCCGGAAGGTGGGGGCACGTGCTTGCCGCCGACTTTGAACATCTGGCCGGAGAAGCTGGCGGGGTTCCAGTTGGCCATGGCGAGGAGGCCGCCGGGCTTGAGGACGCGGGCGAGTTCTGAGGCGACGAGCTCAGGACGTGGGGCGAACATGGCTCCGAACATAGTGACTACTGCGTCGAAGCTGGCGTCGGGGTAGGGAAGCTGCTCGGCGTCACCCTCGTCGAAGGTTGCGGTGAGGCCTTCGGCGGCGGCGCGTTCGCGGGCCTGCACGAGCAGGTTGGGGGCGATGTCGACGCCGGTGACGATGCAGCCTAGCCGGGCCAGCGGGATGGCTGAGTTCCCAGTACCGCAGGCTACGTCGAGGACGTGGGAGCCGGGGGAAATAGGGAGGCGGCCGACGAAGTCCTCGGCGCCCGCGGAGATGGTTTTGGCGACGACGCCGAAGTCGCCGGCCATCCAGGTGGAGCGCATGCCTTGCTTGATCTGATCGATGGAAGGAGCGGTTGCCATGTGGATCCTCCGAAGAAGCGGTTGAGGAGCTAGGATGCCGGACTGGCGGGCGTGGCGTCAAGCGCTGGGGCTATTTGAAACGCGCTTCAGGCATTGCTCGCAAGCCGATGACACTACGATGACAGGCCGCTGACACTTCTGGCTCCGTGCGTTGTTACCGTCGAAACGGTGAATGATTCGGCCCTTAGCCAAGATGCTTCCAACTCGCTAACTGTGAACCCGATTCTTGACGCTGAAGATGTGAGCACCATACTTCGATTTTTCGAGCTGTGCCCTTTCCTCATGCTTTTGAAGATCACAAGAAGCGGTTCCCATGACGATCAAGAAGTTCGCTTCATCCGCCGTCATAATACTTACCGCGGTGCTTTCGGTCATCGTGCATCGTGTTCAGGCGCAGGAGGGTCCACGCCGTCTTAAGATCGTGGCCACACGCTATGAATTCACACCTGGCGACATCACCGTGAAGAAAGGGGTGCCTGTCACCGTAGTGCTGACCAGCAAAGACTTTGATCACGGCTTGACCTTTCCCCAACTCAGAGTGGGGGTTGTTGCGCAGAAGGGCGAGACCAAAGAAGTTACGTTCACGCCACGGAAAACGGGCACGTTTTTAGGAGAGTGTTCCGTGTTCTGCGGGTCTGGTCACGGCCAAATGAACATGACTCTCCATGTGACGGATTAGGCATGACGCTCGAAGATTGGGGCGGCCCGAATGGGGTTAGACCGCGGTGGATTGCTCTTCGAGGGCGGTGGCTACTTCTTCCCATTCGGTGAGGAGGATGGCGCGCTGGGTGCGGAGGTCGTCGAGGTCGGCGGCGGTACGCTGGGAATCTTCGGCGGAGGTGTAGTGGCCGAGGCTGGCTTCGGCGGTGGCGATGCGCGAGTCAATGGTGGTGAGTTCGTGGTCGATGGCCAGGACACGATCTTCGAGCTGCTTGAGCTTGATGGGGTTGAGGCGCTTGATGGGGGCGGCTGGGGGTTGGGGTGCCTCGAACGAAATGCGGGAATCCTTCGCTTCGCTCAGGATGACAGTGTTTTGGGAAGAGTTGGAGGGAGGGGTGGGTTTGAGGCTGGTGGTGATGGAGGCGGTGGTTTTATCCGGGCCGCCGGATTTGCGATAGAGGTAGTCTTCGTAGTTGCCGGGGTAGACATGGACGTGGCGGTCTTCGACTTCGAAGACGCGGGTGGCCAGGCCGTCGATGAAGTAACGGTCGTGGGAGACGAAGAGGACGGTGCCGGTGAAGTTGGCGATGGCTTCGAGCAGGACGTCTTTGGCGCGGAGGTCGAGATGGTTGGTGGGCTCGTCGAGCAGAAGCATGTTGGCGGGAGAGACGAGCATCTTGGCCATGGCGTAGCGGTTGCGCTCGCCACCGGAGAGGACGCCGAGGGGCTTGAATACGTCGTCGCCGGAGAACATGAAGCAGCCAAGGAGAGAACGGAGTTCGACGACTGGGACTTTGGGGGCGATGCCGGCTATGTCTTCGAGCATCTTGGCGGCGGGGTCGAGGACTTTGTATTGATCTTGCGCAAAATAATCCGCGAGGACGTTGTGCCCGAGGCGGATGTCGCCGGAGGTGGGTGGTTCGAGGTCGGAGAGCATGCGGATGAGGGTCGACTTGCCCGCTCCGTTGGCGCCGACGAGGGCGATGCGATCGCCACGATCGATCTGGAAGCTGACGTCTTCAAGGACGTGCTTGATGCCTCCGTCGGGCATCGGGTAATCCTTGTAGAGGTTCGAGACTTCGATCACGGTGCGGCCTGAGGCGGGCGGTTGCGGAATGCTGAAGTGGATGGTGGATTCGTCTTCAGGGACTTCGATGCGCTCGATTTTTTCGAGTTCTTTGATGCGGGACTGAACCTGCTTGGCCTTGGTGGCCTGGTAGCGGAAGCGGTTGATGAAGGCTTCGAGGGCGTCGATGCGGTCGCGCTGATTCTTGTACGCGGACATCAGCTGGGTGCGGCGCTCTTCCTTCTGGACGAGATACTTCTCGTAGTTGCCGTGGTAGGTGTGCATGCGCTTGTTCCAGATTTCGATGGTCTTGTTGACGGTGACATCGAGGAAGTAGCGGTCGTGCGAAATGAGGATGTAGGCGTTGGGATAGTCGTGAAGATAGTTTTCGAGCCAGTTGCGCGACTCGAGATCGAGGTGGTTGGTGGGCTCGTCCAGGAGCAAGAGGGACGGCTTTTGCAGGAGGAGTTTGGCGAGGGCGATGCGCATCTGCCAGCCGCCGGAGAACTCTTCGGTCTTGCGCTCCCAATCTTCCTTGGAGAAGCCGAGGCCGCCGAGGACGGCTCCTACCTGGGAGTCGAGGGTGTAGATGTCGTGGACGTGGAGTTGGTCGGCGATATCGGAGTAGCGATCGGCGGCGGCGTGGTACTCGCGCGACTTGGGGTCGGCGGTGGAGAGGATGTGAGTGATCTCTTCGGCTTCACGCTCGAGGGCGAAGATGGGGTCGAAGACGGAGAGGCATTCGGCGAAGACGGTCTTGCCGCGAAGGGCAAGGCCATCTTGCGGAAGATAGCCGAGGGTGGTGCCTTTGACCCGGGTGAGTTGGCCGTAGTCGAGGGTTTCGAGGCCGGCGAGGACCTTGAGCAGCGTGGATTTGCCGGTGCCGTTGCCGCCGACCAGGCCGGTGCGCTCGTCCGGCGTGATCAGCCAGTTGGCGTCTTCAAAGAGGAGTTTGGGGCCGAAGCGCTTGCCGGCGGCGGAGAGTTGTAGCATCTGAATCTATTTTCTCATTTGCTTGAAGATTCTGATTTTCTCATCCGTTCAACACGTCGTTCTTTGACGCCAAGCTGAAAACGCGCAGAGCATATTCCGGGGGCTAAACCCTTGTTCTTCCCGAGACGGTTGTGCCGGGACTAAAGTCCTGGTTTATCTCAGACGAGAGTTTCAGCAAGCTCTGAAGCCGGCTGCTACTTCGAAGTGCCAAATGAGCGCTTGCGGCCTTCTGCATACTGCACGCGCTATTTCTGAATCTGCTTTATGTATGTGGTCAGGTTGAATACGCGCTGACGGACCAGTGTGGGCGCGCTTCGGCTGGATGAGTTAAGGCTCAGGAACAAGTCTCCCCAGATCGGCATCTCGGCCGAACCGTGCGAGGGATTGGTCACACCGAGTTGGAGGACAGACATTACGTGGTTGGTGGGGAAGACGCCGTTGTTTTTCTGGCTGAGTAAGGTGAGATCGACGGGACGAGTCTTCAGCGCCTGGGCAGCAGGGCCGTCGCCGGTAGCCTTGGTTCCGTGGCATGCGGCGCAATACGTGACGTACATCTGCGGGCCGGATGCCGCGGAAGTCTGTTGCAGAGGCACATTCTTAATTTCGGGCTTTGGTTGCTGCGCCATTCCGAGGGATGCGGCGGATATTAGGGCGGCTATGAGAACAGTAGCGGGAGTGAACTTCGACATATGGTTCTCCTTCTAAAAAACAAGGCTAGTCAGCGGTGAGAAGGCGGGATGTGACGCACGACACTGGAGCGAAGTTCGCGTGGGTGGGGTTGGGACGGTGATTCGGGGCTAGGTACAGGTGCGGTAGATGGCGCGGGGTAGAATCCGGCAACTGCCTCTGCTACTGTCAGGGGTGGGAGCTTAATGTCTCTGGACTCGCAAATAACATCCGATCCTTCGCGTGCTTCGTCGGGCCCGGCAGCTGCGGCACCTGTGCGCGCGCAGGCGGACGAGGATCATCGGCCAAGCGCCGTTGCGCCGGTATGGCTGCAGCGGCTTTCCCTGTTTGTGCTGGTGCTGTTCTGCGTATACCTGGGCGTGCTGGTGATGATCCTGCCGTGGTGGGCGCGGGTGTGGGACCACAATCTATTCATCAGTTCGCATCCTGTGCTTGCTGCGGTGCTGCATAACGGCGCGATTCGCGGGTTTATCTCCGGGCTGGGGTTGCTAGATATATGGATTGGGATCTCGGAGGCGATACACTACCGCGACCACCGTTCGTAGAGTATTCGGGTGGCGAAATGGAGGAAGGGGATGTCGCAACAATATAAGGAAAGAGCCCGGGGCTAAAGCCCATTGACATTATGGCCGCTATTCGTGGGGCTAAAGCCCCACTCTAATCCGAAGCACGGATGTTTAAAAATCTGCAGAGCGGATTGTCAGAAGAAGAGTATAGGATGCCTCGAAAAAGTCCAGAACCGCTTGAATCCGCACCGCTTGCTTATGAGAATCCGGACTTCCTGAACTCGCCAGACGGCCGATTGCTGCGGGTGATGGCGGAGTATCAAGAACCGATGACGCGGTTTCGCCGGGAACGCATTCAGGACACGGTTGTGTTCTTTGGGTCGGCCCGGTTTCGTGCACTGGATGTTGCGAGTCATGAGTTGGAGTTGCTGGAGAATACGGGTTCGGCCACGCCTGCTCCCGCCGATGAGCAACCGGCGCGTCTGGACGAAATGGAAAGTGGTGAGGCGTCGGAGCAGAAGATTCGGCTGGCTGAGGCTGCGGTGGAGATGGCGCAGTACTATGAGGACGCGCGAACGCTTGCGGGATTGGTGTCGAAGTGGGCGATGACGCTGCCGGGGCGGAGGCATCGGTATGTGATCACTTCCGGCGGTGGGCCGGGGATCATGGAGGCGGCGAACCGCGGGGCGTACGAGGCGGGGGCGAAGACGATTGGGCTGAACATCAAGCTGCCGTTCGAGCAATTGCCGAACCCGTACATTACTCCGGATTTAAATTTTGAGTTTCACTATTTCTTTATGCGCAAGTTCTGGTTTGCGTATCTGGCCAAGGCGCTAGTTGTGTTTCCGGGTGGCTTTGGGACGTTGGACGAGATGTTTGAACTGCTAACGTTGGCGCAGACGCAAAAGCTGGCGAAGAAGATCACGGTGCTGATCTACGGATCGCACTACTGGAAGAGCGTGATCAACCTTGATATTCTGGCGGAGAAAGGCGCGATTGCGATGAAGGACCGCGATCTGTTTCAGTATGTCGATACGCCGGAAGAGGCGTTCGCGATGCTGAAGGCTAGTTTGACGGAAGACGATTTGCAGGAGGCTGCTTATGATCGCGAGCATGCCAATCAGAACAAGGGAGTGCCTGTAGCTCCGGCGCCGAATGCTCAGGAGTTGCTGGGGCCGGATATCGCTAAGACGCGTTAAGGGATGCGGGCGTGCGGGCCGATGCGAGTGCCCGGGGCTAAAGCCCTTTTCATTCGTGCGGTTTCCCGCGGGCTTAAGCCCCGCTGCTACTCGGGAAGGCCAGGCCTCAGCCACCGTCGTTGGTATTCCCACGATCGCTTTGCGAGCGTGGGACACCCGGATTGTGGGACAGGTCAGACGAGGTGGTCGGGATTGTGGGTGGTTCCGTCGAAGCTGGGGCTGGTCTTGAAGAGTTCGAGGTGGCCTTCGGCGGCGAGGTCTTTGCTCTTAGCCAGGAGGGCTGCGATCTGCTCCTGGGTCATGGGCTTGAAGCTCTTCGCGGCGGTTAGGGCCTGGTCGAGGCGTGGCATCGTGTCCATTCCGGTTATGACGACGGAGACGGGCAGCGTCATGGAATAGTGCAGCATGTCGATGGGGTCGGCGACTTTGGCCTTGATGATCGCTCCGAAGGCGAAGGTCTTCATGGCAAGAACGCCTATGCCCTTGGCGTTGCAGACTGGGATGACCTGGTGCTGGAAGGAGCGGAAGTGGGCGTCCATGATGTTGATGGGCATCTGGGCGGTGTCGAAGTGGAAGCCGTGCTTTTCGGCGGTTTCGATCATGTGTAGATGTATGGATGGGTCCTTGTGGCCAGTGAAGCCGATGTAGCGGATCTTGCCGGCCTTCTTTGCGGCGACGGCGGCTTCCATGGCGCCCCCTGTGGCGAAGACGGCTTCGGGGTCGCCCATGCGGATGACCTCGTGGATTTGGACGAGGTCGATCATGTCAGTCTGCAGACGAGTGAGTGATGCTTCAAGTTGCTTGTTCCAGCCGGCGGCGGAGTGGCTGTCGGTCTTGGTCATGAGAAAGACTTTGCTTCGGTAGCCATCTTTGAGGGCCTTGCCCATGCGCTCTTCGGAGCGGCCGTTGCCATAGGCCCAGGCGTTATCGAAGAAGGTGATGCCGGAGTCGGCGGCGCGGCGCATGAGGGTGATGCTGTCGTCCTCCTCGCCGAAGCCGATGTGGGCTCCTCCGAGGCCGATGGCGGAGACGCGTTCACCGGTGCGGCCGAGCGCGCGGTAGGGCATGTTGGGTGACTCGGGACGCTTGAGGGCGGTGGGAGAGGGCGTGGTTTGCGCGTCGGCTCCCAGGCTGGCGGCTACGCCGGCGATGGTGAGGGACTTGATGAAGTCTCTGCGTTGCATGTGCATCGCTCCTGAGTGGGGGGAAGGGCGGTTGTGGATCAACGTACTTCGATGGGCGGATGCTGTCAAATCGATGGTAGCCGGCCGGGTGCAACCGGGGGCTGATAGTAACGGCGGCGGAGCCAGAAGGCTACGTTGACCAGGGCGATAAGGGCGGGAACTTCGATGAGGGGGCCGACGACGCCGACGAAGGCCTCGCCGGAGTTGATGCCGAAGACGGCGACAGAAACTGCGATGGCTAGCTCGAAGTTGTTGCCGGCGGCGGTGAAGGAGAGTGTGGCGGATTGTGCGTAGTTTGCGCCGAGACGCTTGCCCATCCAGAAGCTGACCAGGAACATGATCAGGAAATAGATGACCAGCGGGATGGCGATGCGAACGACATCGAGCGGGAGGCGGACGATGAGGTCGCCCTTGAGCGAGAACATTACGAGGATAGTGAAGAGAAGCGCGATCAGCGTGAGTGGGCTGATGCGCGGGATGAAGCGGGTCCGGTACCACTCCTCGCCGCGTGCGCGGATGAGAATGAAGCGGGTGAGGAAACCGGCGGCGAAGGGAATGCCGAGGTAGATGCCGACGCTCTTTGCGATCTGCGCGATGCTTATATTGACGATGCTTCCCTGTAGACCGAACCAACGAGGAAGCACGGTGAGGAAGGCCCACGCGTAGACACTGTAGAAGAGGACCTGAAAGATGCTGTTGATGGCTACCAGGCCGGCTACGTAATCCGTGTCGCCCTCGGCGAGTTCGTTCCAGACGAGGACCATCGCGATGCAGCGGGCGATGCCGATGAGGATGAGGCCGCGCATGTAGGCCGGTTCGCCGCGAAGGAAGGCGATGGCGAGGAGGAACATGAGTGCTGGGCCGATGAGCCAGTTCTGGAGTAGTGAGAGGCCGAGTACGCGTTTGTTGCGGAAGACTTCACCGAGTTTTTCGTAGCGGACTTTTGCGAGCGGCGGAAACATCATGATGATGAGGCCGATGGCGATGGGGATGTTCGTGGTGCCGCTCTGAAAGCGATTGATAAAGGCGGCGGAGCCTGGGATGAGGTGGCCGATGGCTACTCCGATGGCCATGGCGAGAAAGATCCAAAGGGTGAGGAAACGGTCGAGGAAGGAGAGGTGTTTACGCTGGTGCGGCGCGCAGACCTGGCCCTGCGTGTAGGGTGTGGTGGACATTATGCGCGGCCGATCTGGGCGATTGGAGGCTGAAAGATGCAACGACTGAGATTCTGGACTCGATGGAGCCCGAGTCCAGAATGACGCCTCAATGATGGTGGATTGGGCATTATGCGCGGCCGATCTGGGCGATTTCTTTCTGGATGGCTAGCTGGCTGAGCGTGGTGAGTGGCAGGGCGAGGAAGAGACTGATGCGGCGCTCGAGGATGGTGAAGGCTTCGCGGAAGGCTCGGGCGATTTGCTCGGGCGTGCCCTGGACGGCGGCGGGGTCGGGGGTTCCCCAATGCGCGGTCATGGGCTGACCGGGCCAGTAGGGGCAGACCTCGTTGGCGGCGTTGTCGCAGACGGTGAAGACGAAGTTCATCTGCGGGGCGTTCGGTGCGGCGAACTCGTCCCATGATTTGCTGCGGAGGCCTTCGGTCGAGATGCCTGCGGAGGCGAGTTGCGTGGGGGCTTGAGGGCGCGGCGCTCCTGAGGGATGGCTGCCCGCGCTGTAGGCGGTAAAGGTGCCATGGGATTTGTGGTTGAGGATGGCTTCGGCGAGGATCGAGCGGGCGGAGTTGCCGGTGCAGAGGAAGAGGACGTTGTAGTGGGGCGGCATGGTGGCTCCGTGATGACGGCTGTGAGTGAACGAAGGAAGGGCCGGGGCTGAAGCCCATCCATAAGTTGGCAGAGTTACCGCGGGCTAAAGCCCGCTGCTACTCCGGGTCAAGCAAGTTGCCGGGCCAAAGCCCGCTGTGGTGCAGGGAGTCAGACGCAACAGGTGGTGCCGCAGCATTCATTTGGGTCGGCGGGGAAGGGCTTGGTGGCTCGGATGAAGGCGCTGAGGAATTTGCCTTCGACCTGCGGAGCGATCTCGTCGACGTTGATGCCGGCTTCGGTGAGGAAGAGGCGGGCGTCTTCAATGTCGTAGGTGCGAGTGGTCTCGAAGGCAATGTTGGTGAAGCCTGCGGCGCTTAGTTTAGCGCAATAATCTTTTTGTTCGAGGGCGCCAGCGATGCAGCCTACCCAGAGCAACATGCTTTGGCGGACCTCGTCGGGGACTTCGCCGTGGGTGACTACATCGGAGACGGCGAAACGGCCGCCAGGGCGGAGGACGCGAAAGGCTTCGCGGAGAACCTGATCTTTATCGCTCGAGAGATTGATGACGCAGTTGGAGATGACCACGTCGACGGAGTTGTCCGGGAGCGGAATGGCTTCGATTTGCCCCTTGAGGAATTCGACATTTGTGGCTCCGGCCTGGCGCTGGTTTTCGCGGGCGAGGGCGAGCATGTCGTCGGTCATATCGAGACCGTAGGCCTTGCCGGCGGGACCGACGCGGCGTGCGGAGAGCAGCACGTCGATGCCGCCGCCGGAGCCGAGATCGAGGACGGTCTCGCCGGGGTGGAGGGTGAGGAGCGCCGTAGGGTTGCCGCAGCCTAGCGAGGCGAGGACCGCCTTTTCCGGCAGCGCGCTCTTCTCGGAATCGGCGTAGAGATTTTTGGTGATGGAATCGCAGCAACGCATTGCAGGATCGCAGCAGGCGGTGGCGCTGGAATCGGTGACGGTGCGGGCGATGGAACCGTATTTTTCTTGGACAGCGGACTGGGTGGACATGCCTGAGCCTCTTTCGTATATGCCAAGACGAATGTATTCCGTTGTCAACATATCTGTCAAGGCGTATATTTAGAGGCGTGAAACGGTCTTCTACAAATGCGACGGTCAATATGGCTCGGTTGTTTGCTGCGCTGGCTGATCCTACTCGGCTTCGGCTGCTTCACTTGATGGATGGAGCTGAGGTTTGCGTCTGTTACTTTGTAGAGATTCTGGGGCAGAGTCAGCCGAAGATCTCGCGGCACCTGGCTTATCTGCGTAATGCAGGTGTGGTCCGGGCGCGGCGGGAGGGCAAGTGGATGCATTATCGGATTGAGCGGCCTGCGGATTCGGGGGCGGTGGCGATTCTGGAGGCTGCGTTGAAGTCGTTGAAGGCGGATGCGGGGATGCAGGCTGATCTTTTGCGGTTGAAACAGGCGTGCTGTGTGCCGCAGCGGTTTGTGAGTCTGCAGGGGGCGCCGGTGCCGGCGCGGGTGCGGTCGAGCAGAACAGCGGTAAAAG
>JANYLK010000117.1 GCA_025357875.1 Granulicella sp. | reverse complement strand
GCCAAGCCCTGCGACCCTGCCGGGTCCGTTACTCCCACTCGATTGTGCCTGGCGGCTTGGATGTGATGTCGTACACGACGCGATTGATTCCACGTACTTCACTGACGATGCGGCTGGAGATTGTGCGCAAAACCTCGTAGGGCAGCGGAGCCCAGTCCGCGGTCATGCCGTCCTCACTCTCCACCGCCCGCACACAGCAGGTATATCCGTACGTCCTTTGGTCGCCCATCACGCCAACGCTCTTTACCGGCAGAAGGACCGCGAATGACTGCCAGACTTTGCGATACATGCCCGCTGCCTTAATTTCTTCAACGACGATCGCGTCGGCTTCCTGCAGCAGTGCGACCCGTTCCGCGGTCACTTCTCCAAGAATGCGCACCGCGAGTCCGGGTCCGGGAAATGGCTGCCGCTCGATGATGTCCTCAGGCATTCCGAGATCGCGTCCAATGCGCCGAACTTCATCCTTAAAAAGATCACGGAGCGGCTCGATCAACTTGAGCTTCATATCAGCGGGAAGACCACCAACATTGTGGTGGCTCTTTATGGTCTGCGATGGCCCCTTCACGCTGGATGACTCGATGACGTCAGGATAGAGCGTCCCTTGGACCAGCCAGGCGATCGCTTCTCCTTCGTGTTTCTCCGACTCGAAGATCTTTTTCGCTTCGTCGTCGAAGACGGCGATAAACTCGCCGCCGATCACCTTGCGCTTCTGTTCCGGATCGGTGACGCCCGCCAGCCCGGAAAGGAATCGTTCGCTGGCATCCACTGCGACCACACGCAAACCTAGCTGTTCGCGCATCGTCTTCTGTACCTTAGCAAACTCATCTTTTCGCAACACACCATTATTAACAAAGATGCAGGTCAGACGGGTGCCAATGGCGCGCGCAACCAACACGGCGGCCACGCTCGAATCAACCCCTCCGCTCAATCCGCAGATTGCATGGCCGTCGCCAACCTGCGCACGCACCCGGTCTACCGTAGTTTGGATAAAGTGCTCGGGCGTCCAGTCTGCTTTGGCGCCGCAGATGTCGAGAACAAAGTTGCGTAGCAGCTCCATCCCCTGGCGCGTGTGTGCCACCTCGGGATGAAACTGTACGGCCCAAATTCGGCGAGCCTCATTCGCGATGCCCGCCAACGCGTTCGATGTCCTCGCCGTGAGCACAAATCCATCGGGAAGCGTCTTTGCCTCGTCCCCGTGGCTCATCCATACATCGAGTGTGCGTGGCAGACCGCGAAACAGTGGTGTCTCGGCGATTACATCGACTTGCGCATGGCCGTATTCGCGCGCGGGAGCAGGCTCCACTCGGCCGCCGAGCTGATGCACTATGAATTGCAAACCGTAACAGATGCCGAGCACCGGAACACCCATCGCGAGCAGTGCCGGGTCGGCTGCTGGAGCGTCCGTGTCATAGACCGAACTTGGTCCTCCGGAGAGAATTAGCCCGCGCGGCGCAAGCGCCCAAATCTGTTCGAGCGGCACGGTGCAAGGGAGCACCACGGAGAACACGTTAAACTCACGGATGCGGCGGGCAATGAGCTGGGTGTACTGCGACCCAAAATCCAAGATGACAATTGTCGAGGTGTCCACGAACTCGATTGTAAATGCGAGGACGTTTCCACCCTTTTCTGCCGAGTGCCTAGTTCGGATCCTTGCTTCGCGTGCTCTTGACGCCGGTAACCACGCCAATGCCAAAAAGAATGACGCACACCGCTACGATGTACGCTTGCGGCACGTGCATCAGATGGGCAAGATAGGCGATTCCAATGATCAAAATGAGATAACCAACTGCATAAATTCCGAATGACATGGTGATCTCCGAGGCAAAGAATTGTCGCTTACAACTCCTGTTAAGATGCGAAAGCTGGGCGCTATGTCCGAGAAAATCTTCTCGTTAGATTCTAACGACCGGGTTAGTACAGAGTCGGCTCGCCGGGTGGGCGGGTCTTCCAGCGCCGGTGCATCCAGAGCCATTGCGACGGGTACTTGCGGATGGCGTCTTCAAGGACGGCGGTGAAGCGCGCGGTGTTCTCGGCGGCATCAGCTTCCGCGTTGTCGCTCGATGCGAGGGTCAGTTCGGGGTAGAAGTGAAGGACGTATTGACACTCGGATTCTTCCCAAAGGAGAAATCCTGGAAGCACGGCAGCGCCTGTCTTTACCGCTACCCGTGCGAGCCCGGAGGCGGTGCAGGCGGACACTCCGAAGAAGGGTACGAAGATGCCCTGCGGCGGCGTCATATTGGTGTCCATAAGGATCCCGACAGTCTCTCCGGCGCGCATGGACGCAAGCAGGCCGCGGGCAAAGTCATCTTTGTGCAAGACGCGATTGCCGTGCTGACACCGGATGCGGTTGACCATCCGATCGACCAGCGGATTGTCGAGTCGGCGGATCACCATTCCCATTGGGTATCCGGCGAGCGAATGGTAAAAGCTGGACAACTCCCAGGCGCCGAGATGGCCGGTCAGCACGAGGACCCCCTGACCTCGGTCGCGTGCTGCTAAATAGTGTTCCAGTCCCTCGTAGCGAATAAATCGGCTGGCGAAGTTAAGCGTGTAAGACGGCATTTGGCAGAATTCTGCGAGCAGCCAGCCAAGATTTCGGTACTCGAGGCGCAGAATCGCTGCCCGTTCGGCCACCGGAATCTCGGGGAAAGCTAGTTCCAGGTTGCGCTGACCAACGTTGCGGAGACGACCGAGAAGTCTGTAGGCGATTGCCGCAATAACGACTCCGGTAGCTTGAGCCGCGCGCCGCGGGAGAGCGCCAAGGGCATGGATGAAGATCCATGCGAGAGCGAATTCAAGTCTGTGTCGGAAGGTTACCCGGGGAGACGGATCGGTGACTGATTTGGCATCGCGGGTCAAGATAATAGTTTACCGGGTCGGCGCTGTTTGCGAGATTGCGCCCGTTTGGGATTCGATTCTCCCTTTGTGTAGACGGTGCTTTGACAAATTGGCTAATAACACAGGAAAGCCGCCAGCGGAACTAATTTCCGGTGACGGCTTCTAGTTGTTTCCATGCTGATTTCGCAGATTTAGTGAGCGTCCTGATCGGCGGCCTTTGAGCTGACGAAGTACTTCGCTACCGTCCGTACGAAGGGCTTGGCATTGTCAGGCACGGCTTGACTTCCCTTCAGGATGGTCTCGAAGGGTAGGGCCGAACCGTACTCAGTGCGGGTGTCGTCCTCATTTTGCGACAGAACGGTGCCATCCAAAGATATTCCAGCGAACAGCCCCTTTGAGCGCGAGTAAGTAAGGAACTCGGCATTGAGCTTCCAGTCGGTCCCGGCCTGTGCGTTGCGGCCAACCGGCCCTGCTGAAGCTGCGGCATCCGCGCCCAGCTTGACCTTGTTCTTAAGCATAGCCTGGAGGCCATTCTGGTTCATTGCGACGAGGACGAGGTCCGTCGACTGTCCCCCGATCTGCCAGCCAAAACTTCCACCTGCGAGCTGGACGAACACCGGCGCGCTCCAGCCATTAGGTGTGCGACAGGTTGCGACGCCCTGGCCATACTGAACACCAATTCCGAAAGCTCCCTTTTTGTAAGCTGGAATTACCGTGACGCAGGACGCGCCGCGCAAAATCCCCTGGGGAATTCCCTTGTCGGGCGTGCCCATGATCTCCTGCATGACTGCCCGGGCGTTGTTGAGACGATCATCGAGCTTATCTTTGTCGGCCTGCGCAAAGCCTGAGAGAGAGCCTGTCAAAAGGGCCATCCCACACAAAATCCCTGGAATTTGTTTCATCGTCTTTGTACCTTTCGCGTTGCTGTTTTTTTCTCCGACTTGGTGGTATCCCAGTCTTGTAGACCGGTGCGGTTTTGTATTCGCCCCATCTGAACTCTAAACCCTTCTGTACGATGGGCAGAACACCGCCCAAGTTGCCCGCAGATTCGGCGTAACGCGCGTAGGGAGAGCGGCAAACAGGTCTCTCGATCCCTGATGGCCGAAAAAATGGGGGCTGCAAGAGCCACCAGCTTTCGCTGCTGACCTTGTAGCCCCTCTCCCAGGTCTGTGTTGCGCTTTCATCATGGGCTATCCCCTTGCCAGCGACAACGGTACGAAGGTCTAGAGCCCTTCGTACCCAGATTAGTTAACCAATAAGTAACTAGTGGGTTATGCCACAGAGTCAGTCGATCTGTGTGAACGGGTGGACTGTAAGAGCGATTCGATTGTTCACTCCGACCTTACGCATGAGGCGGCCGATGTGGGCTTTGACTGTGCCTTCGTCGATGTCGAGCGACAGGGCGATGTCGCGGTTGGGTTGGCCCGCGCGGAGCAGGTTGAGTATCTGTATTTCGCGCGCCGTGAAGCGAGGGACCGAGGCTTGCAACGTTGCAACTTTCCGTCGGCTGTCGAGCAGGCGCGACAGTATTTTCCGCGGCGCCCAGACTGAACCGTCGCGCACCATATCAACGGCCATGCGTATCTCGGACTCCTTTGCGGTCAAGGCAAGATATCCCTTTGCGCCGGTTCCGATGACCCGCTCGATGAACTCCGGTGAGGTATCGTTGCCGAGGACGATAAGGTTCAACAGTGGCCGTGCCTGGCGAAAGGTAGCGATCAGCTCGAACAGGTGCGTTGTGCATTCGGCATCGATGAGCACGAGACACAAGTTGGCGTCGTCAATCGCGCCGGGAATTGACAGGTGAACGATCTCAAGCTGGGTCGCCTCGCTGAAGATTGCCTTGAGGCCAAGCACGCGAAGTTGGTCGGTTGTTACTACGCCGACCCGGTCTACGCGCATTGCGGTACCTTCCCCCATGGACCCTAAGCCTCGGCTCTCTATATGGCTCAACGGCATTATTGACGACCCGACGACTAAGCTACACGTCGCCAGTGTCATCTAAGTTACAGCTTGGGAAGGACGATGCCTTGCTGGTTCTGATACTTCCCTTTGCGGTCGGCATAGCTGACTTCGCAAGTGTCATCAGACTGAAAGAAAAGGATCTGGCAGAGGCCTTCGTTGGCGTAGATACGAGCGGGTAGAGGCGTCGTGTTGGAGATTTCCAGCGTGACAAACCCTTCCCACTCCGGTTCGAACGGGGTGACATTGACGATGATGCCACAGCGCGCGTAAGTAGATTTCCCAACGCAGATGCTAAGCACGTCGCGAGGAATCTTGAACCACTCAATAGATCGAGCGAGCGCGAAGGAGTTGGGAGGAACTAGGATGCTTGGCGCCTGAACCGATACGAAGGAGCGCTCGTCAAAGGCTTTGGGATCGATGATGGCGGAGTTGACGTTGGTGAAGATCTTGAATTCGTCGGAGACGCGAAGATCGTAACCGTAGGAGGAGAGTCCGTAGGAGATGACGCCTTCACGGACCTGTTTTTCGCTGAAGGGGACGATCATCTTGTGTTCCGTTGCCTGCTGGCGGATCCAGCGGTCGCTCTTGATGGCCATGCTTTGTTTTCTTCCTCTTTCGCGGTTTTGTCCGGTCGGGTTCGTTACGCTGCAGGGCGTTGTGATAGGTCGGCGTCCGCACTTCTTCGGATAGGCAAATCTTACGGCAGGTGTGACGCGTTGACAATCGAGGGGTTAGTTCCTAACATCACGAAAGCGGGGCAGTGTGCGACTTCGAACATGCTGCGATCCAAATTGCGCGAGAGAGGCGGCCCAACTTGATTAAACAGGACCTTATCCAGAGGGTCGTGGAGCGGACCGGACTTCCGAGAACCAAGGCGGAAGACGCTGTGGACGCAATCTTCGACAGCATGAAGAAAACGCTGATCGCGGGCGACCGGATCGAACTGCGCGGGTTTGGCGTGTTCACGGTGAAGCCGCGCAAGACGGGAATTGGGCGAAATCCCAGGACAGGTGCAGAGGTTACTATTGCGCCGGGCAAAGCTGTTCGATTCAAGCCAGGCAAAGAGCTGCATCTGATGGACGCTCCTACGGTCTAACGAGACACTGCCGAGATGGAGTCGCGCTCCGGCTACCCGCCGGCTTGGCTTGATCGTTATGTGGTGTGCCCCCCTAAGTATATTTTGGGGATAAGTTCCTCTTTTTCTTGTGTTTACCGCAACATGGTATAGCTAAAGTACTCAAAACGAATTAGCTATCGCTAAAATCCTTCAAAGATTGGGGTTAGGAGGCGCTGACTTGCTTCGGCGCAACCAGTGGGAAACAAAAAAAGCTGCAAGGAGAATGCGCTGTGCGCTCACCTTGCAGCCTTGAATTTTCTGTCTAATTCGATTTTATCAGGTTGACCCAAACTGTTACGCCAACTGTTTTTCGCTAATTTGCGCCTTGGTTTGTGGAGGTTGGCGTGTTTTGCACCGTTTAGGGGGCTTGACAGTTTGGAGTGTCCCCGAAGACCGGGGCCAGAATCGCACACAATATGCGGAGGTATGGCTAAAGAAATGGTTACGTAAAGCTAAAGAGCAAAAGCAAATTCCTCCGCTACGCTGCGGAATGACAAACAGAGGGTACGGAATGGAACAGAAGGTACGGAATGGCAAACAGAAGGTGCCGAATGGCAAACAGAATCGAGCGTGCGTTCAGGATCACGGCGTAACTCGGAGTGGGACGATCGACGGCGATCTTCCGCGTGGCATGGTTGCAACGAGAAGCTGAAAAAACCTTTTGCCAAAGAAACCTGATATTTTGAGTGATCCGGGGACACAGAATGTTGCGAAGAATGGGGAGAGTGATGGGGGCAGGAATCGTGGGATTGGGAACTGTGGTGGCTGCGGCACAGGGTGGTGCGGGGTGGGATTCGAAGCTTGGCGACCCTCTGCATATATGGGTAGGGAATCCGGATGCGGCGAAGGCGAAGGCCTGGGCGGATGCACATATGGCAGCGTCACAGGCGCACGTGGATGCGCTGCTGGCGGTGAAGGGTACTCGGACAGCGGAGAATACGCTGCGGCTTTTCGACGAGGCGCAGCGCGAGCTGGATCTGGCGGGCAGCGGGGCTAGCTTGCTGACGAATGCTTCGCCCAATAAGGCATTGCGCGATGTTGGCGATGAGGTTGTGCAGAAGGTATCGGCACAGGGGACTGCACTGTCGCTGAATCCTGATGTGTACCACGCGCTGCAGGCGGTGGATGTGGCCGGTCTTGGCAAGGCGGCGGCCGATGCGGCGACGAAGTACTACCTGGCGCACACGTTGCTGCAGTACAAGCTGAGTGGCATCGATAAGGACGCAGCGACGCGCGAACGAGTGCGTAAGCTGAGCGACCAGTTGACCGCAGAGGTCCTGCACTTTCAGCGGAATATTGCCGAGAGCCAGGGCAAGGTCGAGGTGAAGGACAAGACGGAGCTGGATGGGCTGCCGGCGGATTTTATTGCGCGGCATGCGGCGGCTGCTGATGGGACGATC
Organism: Granulicella sp.; assembly: GCA_025357875.1. Lineage (GTDB taxonomy): Bacteria > Acidobacteriota > Terriglobia > Terriglobales > Acidobacteriaceae > Edaphobacter. The sequence goes on along the minus strand of JANYLK010000117.1, from coordinate 11,133 downwards.
ACGCTTACGACGGATGAGCCGGACTATCGGCCGGTAATGACTTATGCCAAAAGCGACGAGCTACGGAAACGCCTTTACCTGGCGTACAACGGGAGGGCATATCCGGCGAACGAAGAGTTGCTGAAGCAGGTGTTGGCGACTCGCGCGGAGTTGGCGAAGGAGCTTGGATTCGCGAGCTGGGCGGAACTGTCGACGGTGGACAAGCTGATCAAGAGTCCGGCGAAAGTGCGGGCGTTGCTGGCCGAATTGGATAAAGCCGCGAAGCCTGTGGCGGCGAAGGAGTATGCGGAGATTCTGGCGTTTGCGCAGAAGCGTGAGCCGGGGTTGACGGCGATTCCGGTGTATAGCGCGAGTTACTGGATGGAGCAGTATCAGCGAGAGGCATATGGGTTTGATTCGCAAGTGGTGCGGGCTTATTTCCCGTTTCCTGAGGTGCAGAAGGGCGTGCTGGAAACGGCGGCGAGACTATTTCATGTGAAGTTTATTGAGGTGAAAGGGCTGGACCTGTGGGATCCGTCAGTGACGGTGTTCGACGTGATGGATTCGGCTGATTCAGGCGGCGGGAAGAACCTTGGGCGGATCTATCTGGATATGCATCCGCGGACAGGGAAGAACAAGTGGTTCAACGCGGGCACGATGGTGACTGGCGTTGCGGACAGGCAGTTGCCGGAGGCGAGGCTGAATGGGAACTTTGCGGGCGGAGAAGACGGCGATCCGGGACTGATGCAGTACTCGGATGTGGTGACGTTTTTCCACGAGTTTGGGCACATGATGCATGCGGTGCTGGGCTCGCACCAGGAGTGGGTAGGCGCCTCGTCGTTCAACATCGAGTGGGACTTTGTGGAGGCGCCGTCGCAGATGCTGGAGGAATTCTTCCGCGATAAGACGATCGTCGATGGCTTTGCGAAGAATTACAAGACGGGTGAGGTGCTGCCGGACGACCTGTTCGCGAAGATGTTGCGGGCGGATGCGTTCGGGCGCGGGATTGGATACGAGCGGCAGATTTCACTGGCGAACTACTCGCTGGAACTTCACGACCGCGCGCCGGAAAAAGTAGACATTGAAGCGATGTGGAAGGAGGCTTCAATTCAGGGTGGGCCGTGGCAGTGGGTCGATGGCAACCACGGATTTACGACGTTTACACACTTGATGGGCTACTCGTCGAACTACTACACGTATTCGCTGAGCAAGGTGATTGCGCTGGACTTCTTCAACCAGTTCGACAAGAAGAATTTGCTGGATGGGCCAGCGGCTATGCGGTATCGGAAGACCGTGCTGGAGCCGGGCGGGTCGATGTCTGCTAATGACCTGGTGAAGAATTTTCTGGGACGGCCGCAGAGTTATGAGGCGTTCAAGGTTTGGATGAATGAGGAGTTCGCGGCGAAGCCGTAGGCTATCAACGGCGATCCATGGCCCTCTGTATAATCGGCGCAGATGAGCCGTCTTCTGCAAATGCGCCGATTTCAAATCGTCACAGCGATTGTGATGCTGATTTGTTTTCTGGCGCTGCTGATTCCGCACGCCGGGACTCACGGAAGTTTGCTTGCCTGCGTCCTGTTCTTCCCAGTATTTCTATTCGGGTTGCTGGACCTTTCGCAATTATTTCAAAATGCGACGAGTGCGAATGAATTGCCTTTGCCGCAGGCACCGGTCTTAAGTTCGCTTTATCAGCGTCCTCCTCCATCGTTCCAATAAATCCCAAATGCAGTGCATAGCGAGGAATGTTTGCGCCAGCACCGCTTTGTTTCATTGGCGATTTAGCGGCCGAATGGTGGATATTCACAATGGGAATTCCAGGTCTATTGTTGATTTTTGGGGTGGGTGTGTTGTTTGTGCGGCGCGCAATCTGGCGGTGGGAAAAGCGAACCGGGAAGGGTCAGCTCGGCTTCTATCCAAGCGGAGCTGCGCTCGGAAATGCGTTGCAGGCTATACAAGTAATCGCGCAACCACACGTTAAGTATGTGATCGAGGAGAAGCTTGAAGAGTCTTCGGATGCAGACGATGAATCCGGGCGTCTCGATCCAACTGCCCATTTAATGCGCCAGGCCAGACGGATACGGAATGGAGAAGAGGTGGAACGCCTGACGACGCTGCTGCCATTATGAGCGGTCGGCGGCGGGTTGATGTATTGTTTTCTACGAGGAAAATATTGAGATGATGCGGACTTTGAAGTGTGTGGTGGTGGCGGGGATTGTTGCGTGGATGGGTGGGATGGCGCTTCAGGCGCAGCAGGCTTCACAACCGCAGGCGGTGGCTGCGTTGACGATCGATACCGGCAAGGTGGTAGCGAAGGTTAGTCCTACGCTTTACGGGTTGATGACGGAGGAGATCAACTACTCGTATGACGGCGGGCTGTATGGGGAACTGGTGCAGGATCGGACCTTTCAGAGCAACCGCAACGATACGGAGAACTGGGTGCCGGTGCCGCAGGGAACGGCGCGCGGGATGGTGGCTCGGGATATGGGCACGGGGCCGAGTGCGGCGATTCCTGCGAGTTTGAAGATGACGGTGACGCAGGCGGATGCGGCGAATGCGTATGGGCTGCGCAATCGCGGATGGTGGGGCGTGCCGCTGCGGGCGAATACGACTTACACCGGATCGGTGTATGCAAAGGGCGATGCGGCCGGGATGACCGCGGGCTTGAAGGTCAGCCTGATTGCGAACCAGACGGGTAAAGTGCTGGCGAGCGCGAAGGTGGCGGGGCTGAGCGCGGACTGGAAGCAGTACAGCTTCACGATGAAGACGGGCACGGATGTAGCGGCGTCTGCCGACAACCAGATCGTGGTGAGCGTCGAACATCCAGGTACAGTATGGCTGCAACTGCTTTCGGTGTTTCCTCCGACGTACAAGAATCGTGCGAACGGCAATCGCGTTGACTTGATGGAAATCATGGCGGCGATGCATCCGCAGTTTCTGCGTTTCCCGGGCGGAAATTATCTGGAAGGCGATCACATCAACGAACGCTTTGACTGGAAGAAGACGATTGGGCCGCTGGTGGACAGGGCGGGGCACAGAAGTCCGTGGAGGTATCAGTCGAGCGATGGGATGGGGCTGTTGGAGTTCCTCTACTGGTGTGAGGATCTGAAGATGCAGCCTGTGCTGGCGGTGTATGCGGGCTATTCGCTGATGCAGGAGCACGTGAACCCCGGGGCCGATCTGGAGCCGTATGTGCAGGACGCGTTGGACGAGATTGAATATGTGACTGGCGATGTATCGACGAAGTGGGGTGCGGAACGGGCGAAGGATGGGCATCCTGCGGCTTTTGCGTTGACTTATGTCGAGATTGGGAATGAGGACTGGTTCGACCGGTCGAAGAGTTATGACGGGCGCTACACACAGTTCTACAAGGCGATCAAGGCGAAGTATCCAAAGCTGCAACTGATCTCTACAGCAGACTCGCAGCAAAATGAACGTGGCAACGAGGTGAAGAGTGTCACGCCGGACATGATCGACGACCACTACTACAGGCGAGCAGAAGAGTTCTTCAAGGACGCGAAGCACTACGATAAGGCAGACCGCAAGGGACCGAAGATCTTCGTGGGCGAATGGGCGACGCGTGAGGGGACGCCGACACCGAATATGGGCGCGGCGTTGGGCGATGCGGCGTGGATGACTGGGATGGAACGGAACAGCGACCTGATTATTCTGTCGAGCTATGCTCCGTTGCTGACCAATGTGAATCCGCAGGGGATGCAGTGGCAGTCGGACCTGGTTGGGTACGACGCCAACTCGAGCTATGGGAGTCCGAGTTACTATGCGCAGGCGATGTTCGCGAGCCATATCGGCACCGAGGTGTTGGGGTCGGATCTGCAGGGCGCGGGCGACCGGATGTTCTACTCAGTCACGCGCGATGCTGCGAAGGGTGTTGTGTATGTGAAGCTGGTGAACGCCTCGTCGGCAGCGCAGGCGGTGAAGATATCGCTGGCAGGCGCGCACGATGTGAAGGGGACAGCGAAGATGATTAGCCTGGGAGCCGCGACGACTGCCGCGAGCAATTCCATCTCTGATCCGAGGCGCGTCGTCCCGGTGGAGAGCACCGTCAAGGTGGGCAAGGAGTTTACGCGAACTGTACCGGGATACTCGATTGAGGTGCTGGAGGTTGCCGCACAGTAGTGGGTAAGAATTAAGTTTGCGCCTACCCTTGCGATGTTTTCCGCGTCATACTGCGTGCATGCCAGAAGGGACGCGCAGAGGACATTATGACGACGCAAGAACAGCAAATGTTACAGGGGTTAGTGGAGCGCATCAGCAGCACTCAACCGGCGGATAAGGATCCGGACGCTGCACAATTGATACAGCAAACGCTTGGGCGGAACCCGGACGCGCTGTACATCCTGGTGCAGACGGTTCTGGTGCAGGGGTATGCAGTGAATCAAGCGCAGAAGCAGATTGCGGATCTCCGCACACAGCTTGATCAAGCGCGTCAGCACGCGTCGGCGCCAGCGCCAGCGCAGACGGGGAGCTTTCTCGGGAATCTGCTGGGCCGGCATGATGAGCCACAACGGGTCGCGCCTCCTCCCAGTGCGGAAAATGGGCCTGGTTTGGCGTATCCGTCGGGCGGATATCCAATTGCAGGTGGACCGGGGCAGGGCGGCGGATTCCTACGCTCGGCGATGCAGACTGCGACCGGAGTGGTTGCGGGTGAACTTTCATTTCAGGGGATCGAGAGCCTGATGCACGGGTTCGGCCACGTGGCAGGATATGGGCCAGAGTTAGACGGGTCGGGATTTGGCGGCGGCCGACCGGAGGAGGTGGTCAGCAATTATCACGGAGATACGTCTGCGCATAAGCATGGTGCGGCTTCCGGGTTGCTGGATCGAGGCGGGGATGTCGAAGACCGGAAGACAGATTCTGTGCAGTTGAGTAGTGCGGCGGATGCGAGCAACGTCGCGAGAGTGCCAGACTCTTCGTACGGTACGGATCCGGCGGATCAGTTGGGAAACGCCGATGATCTAAGCGGAACGGAAGGGACAGATTATTCATCACAGGGCGACGACTCGATGCTATCTGACGATGTTGGTGACGATAGCAGCGGATTTTGACAACGTCTTTGGCGATAGCTACGCAGCTTTTGACGGCTCGTTTAATTCTTCGGTGACAAATTTGCGGCATTCGCTTAGCGAGTAGAAGCGGCGCGAGGTTTGGGAGATGAGGGTCGCCTGACGCTCCAGGATCGTGAGTGCTTCGGCCTGCTCAGGTAGCAGTGAGCCACGATCAAGCGTTGAGGCACGCGTCGCGTAGTCGGACCAAAGATAGGTGCGAGCTGCAGTGAGTTTTTCGGCAACCTTGCTGTATTCGGAGGTGCGGCTCTCGCGTGTGATCCATAGCCAGAGACTGCAAAGACTGAGGACGAGTGTTTCCATAGTTTATGCCTTTCTTGATTGCAAATTTCTCAGGCCTGGGCGGCTCTTTGTTATGAATGTGATGCTGCGCAAGAATTGCAGGATGCAAGAGAACCTAAGCGTCGATATCGGCTGGTAGACCGAGGTAATCGAGCGTCTGGTTACTTTGGATTAGAAAATGAATGCAAGCATTTTCACAATCCATGCAAAGTATTGCCGATAAGTAATTTGAATGAAGAAGCATCAAATATTTGTTTACTGTGGATCGCAATTTAGCTAGTCTCTGGAGCTCATGCACAAACGTCTTCTGGCCACATTCGTAAGTCCGATGTTGATCTTTGCGGCGGTCACGCCCGCGAAGGGATCGACAGGCGATCAGTGGGTAGAGGCGCGGAGCACGCATTTCATTGTGCTGACGAATTCCGGTGAGGAGCGGGCACGTCACCTTGCGGGTCAGTTTGAACGCATGCACACCGTTTTCGGCAAGCTGCTTCCCACGCAGAACGACAATGCGGACCCGCCGATCGTAGTGCTGGCAGTGAAGGACAAGAAGGACATCCGAGCGCTGGAGCCAGCGGCTTATCTGGGAAAGAACCAGATGGATCTTGCGGGTTTTTTTCTGCGGGCGCCGGAGAAAAACTATATCCTGCTGCGGCTGGACGCTGCACCGGGACACGCGTTCGCTACCGTGTATCACGAGTACACACATTACATGTTGCGCAAGGCGAATCACTGGCTGCCATTGTGGATGAATGAAGGGCTGGCGCAGTACTACGAGAACACCGAGATTGACGACAAGTCGGCGTGGCTGGGCCAGGCCAATGGAGAGCGATTGCGCTTTTTAAACCGGAATGACCTGCTTCCGATCGCAACGCTGGTCACAATCGATGCCAAGTCTCCGTACTATCACGACGAGGAGAAGGGATCGATTTTCTATGCCGAGTCGTGGGCGTTGACCCACTACTTGATTGTGAGCGATCGCATTCAGGGCACACATCGCATGCACGAGTACTCACGATTGCTGGAGCAGGGTGAGAATTCGGCGACGGCGGCTAAACAAGCGTTCGGAGATCTAGGCAAACTGCAGGCAGGTTTGACCGACTACCTCAAGCAGCGAAAATTTATGTACTTCATGATGCCGGCGGAAGTTGCGGCAAAGGACACGTTGGTGGGAGTTCGAACGGTGTCAACGGGGAAGGCGGATGCGATTCGTGCCGATATCCTGATGTATACGGAACGCCGTCCTGAGGCACGCGCGTTAGCCGAGACGGTGCTGCGCGATGATCCGGGCAATGCGCTGGCTCACGAGACCATGGGGTATATGCGGTATGCGGACGGAGATATCGAGGGAGCCAGGAAATGGTACGCGGAGGCCGCGGCACTAGATCCGGAGAGCTACGTGGCGCACTTCTACTACGCATCGATGGCGATGCGTGGTGGTGGGGAAGGCGAGGATGATTCAATCGAGGCCAGTTTGCGGAAGGCGATCCGGCTGAACCCGGAATTTGCGCCGGCGTATGACGCGCTGGCTATGTTCTATGCGTTACGGCATCGCAAGCTCGAAGAAGCTCACCTCTTGAACCTGCACGCTGTTGAGTTGGAACCGCGTCAACTTAGCTTCCGGCTAAATTGCGCTGAGGTGCTGACCCAAGAGCGACAGTTCGCGGATGCGTTGGGAGTACTGCAGGAAGCAATGCGCATGGCGAGAACTGGGGAAGATATTGCGGCAGTAGAAAGCCGGGTTGCAAGGGTGGAGCGATCCCAGACGGGGATGGTGGTCGAGCGGACCAGAACACCCGGCGATGAGAGCGAAGGGCAGTAGGACGGTTATACTTCTTTTGCATGTCTGAAAAAATAATTGCCTTGTGGATAGCGCTGAGTGTGACCGGCAAGTACGCCGTTATATTTGTGCTGATGGCGATCCAGTCAGCCTGTATCCCGATCCCATCTGAAGTAATTATGCCGCTGGCCGGCGCTGCTCTTGCTCATGGGCAACTCGATCTAATTTTGATCGCAACTTTGGCGTCTCTAGCGTCGAACCTGGGATCGATCCCTGCATACTGGGTGGGGGCCAAGGGTGGGCGGCCAATGGTAGAACGCTATGGAAGCTGGCTGCTGCTGAGCCAGCGCGATCTCGATCGTGTTGACCACTTTTTCGTGAAGTACGGGTCGATCACGGTGCTGGTGGGACGGATGCTGCCAATCGTGCGGACTTTCATCGCATTTCCGGCGGGTGTGGCCAAGATGAACCAGGTGCGCTTCCACATTTACACATTTGTGGGGTCGTGGCCCTGGTGTTATGCGCTCGCTTACATTGGAATGAGGCTGGGTGCGTCCTGGCACAGTGATTCGCGATTCAAGGAGATCTTCCACCGGTTCCATCTCGGCGTAGAAGCGGTGCTGGTGGTGGGATTCGTCTGGTTCGTTGCATCGCATTGGAAGAACAGGATTCGGACGGAATCGGCGTGAGCGGCGTGGCTGCTATTCTCGACATGCGATGGCAGAAGAGCGACGCGTCTTGAATCCCTCAAAAACATCGCTTGTAAAGCGGCTCCGGTTCAGCACCGACCTGCGTCTGCGTCGGCATTTTTTGTTGACGGATGAGCCCGTGCAATCGAACCTGCGCTTTGGGTTGTTGCTCGAGGTGCTGGATAAGCTCGCCGAAGATACTGCTTTGCGATATGTGCGGCGCAGCTATCCTATGGCGCGGGTGGTGACTGCGGCGATGGATTCGATGCGGGTGCGGGGCGTGCCCGACGAGACGCGCGACATGGTGCTGCGTGCGCGAGTAAACCTTGTAGGGACGACTTCGCTTGAGGTCGGTATACGGATTGAACAACTGGGCGATTCGGTGCTGCATGTTGCGTCGTGTTACTTCACGATGGTCGCGCGTCTGCGCGAAGACGACGGAACCGAACGCAGTGTCCCATTGCCAGGGCTGGAAAATCGCAGCAAGTTGGATGGGGAGCGTGCGGATCGGGCGAGGCTTCGGAGGGAGAGTGCGCGACTGGATCGCCATGCCGCTGAGGCTCCTCCGTCTGCTGAGGAGTACGCATTGCTGCGCGGTCTGCATGAGGCACAGGAAAAACCGGGCGCAGATATTTTGCTCGCCTCGGCGTTGACTGCGGGCGGCTGGGAGCGCACGTATGTGGAGCATGAGAATGTGCCGCACAAGATTTTCGGCGGGTATGTGGCTCATCGCGCTTACATGTATGCACACATTTGTTCAGAGATGGTGGCGAGTCATCGTGCGCTGCTGGTCAGTGTAGATCGTATCAATTTCTATCAGCCGGTGCGCATGGGGGATAAGCTGCACTTCGTAAGCCGAGTGGCATTCACCGGTAGGACTTCGATCACCGTCGAGACATCGATTATGCGGATCAGCCGGGATCGCAAGAGCACTGCGCTAAGCAATGTCTGCACGTTTACGTTCGTGAATGTGGATCCAGGGCTACAGCCGATGCCGGTTCCGCAAATCTACCCGACGACGTATGCGGAAGATTCGCGGTACCTGGCTGGATATCGTCGGCATCAAGCGCATCTTGCGTTGCAAATGCCTGAATTGTGAAGGTGGTGTATGCTAGCTTTCACTCCCCCGGGCCCACTGTAAAAATCTAATGTGAGAGGTGTTCGAAATGCCCAGTTATTTGATTCAGTTGACCTACCACCCAGACATACTTGCCGATTTCGTGAAGCACCCTACCGACCGCAGCGAAGTTATCCGCAAGCTGGCAGCGAAGATGGGAGGCAATCTCGTGGGGAGTTGGATTTCCTTCGGAGACTACGACGCGGTCATTGTGATTGAAGGGGCGGATCTGGTCAGTGCGGCGGCATGCTCCATGGCGGTGTCCGCGAGCGGGGCATTCAAGGCGTTCAAGACGACGCCGATGCTTAACAGCGACGAAGCAATGGCGGCGATGAAGAAAGCTGGCACCCTGGGGTACAAGCCTCCGAACGGCATGAAGAAATAAAGTCACACCCTACGTCAGTTTATTGAGCGATGCCTTATCTGGGCCGGGGAAGTCCGGCGGGATGGCGATAGTGACGCGGCCCGTCGCTGCCCACTGGACGCCTCGTGCGAGCAGGGTCTGGAATCCAACGCAGTCAAGGTTGGGGCATGGATCGCCGGCCCAGGTGTGGCCGAGCATGGTGGTGTAGACGCGGCCGCTGCCGTAAGTACGTACCCAGTCCATGGGCTCATTCTGGTTGGTAACGGGGGAGTGAGCGTAGGTGAGGATGATGAGGTTCGAGGCCGGACCGTGCTGGCCGTGCGTGAGTTGCTCGAACGGATGCATCCAAACCGGCGGCATGCCCTCGATGATTGGGTGGTGGGTGTTGCGGACGTGGACCTGAAAATCAAGCATGTTGGGATGGCCGGGGCCATGGCCGGTGCCCTGAGGGATGACCACAACGCTGTCGTCGTCGGCAATGGTAATGCCGGGGCCGAAGGTGGCTGGCCGCCAGCCGAGGCCAATCATCTCGTTGTAAGCCTGCCAGGGAGTGAAGGCGTTGTTTGCTGCGTGGTAGACGACTAGCCCGCCTCCACCGCGGACGTAGGCCTCCAGTGAGGCTTCGACATCCGCTGGCCACTGGATGCCCTTTGCTGAGTCGCCACCGTTGAAATTGTTGACGACGACGTTGTAACCGGCGAAGGTGGGACGCCACGTCTCCCACGCAGAGGCTGGGGCTTCGCGCAGGGGCGTGGTAGAAATATCGACGGTGAACAGGCCGGTGCGTGTGAGTATCTTGGTGATGCCGTGGGTGGCGGTCTTCCAATCGTGATTATTGATACCGTCGACGATGAGCACGCGAATCTTCGGTGGCTGCGCAGCGATGGCAACGGAGCCTTGGGTGCGTGCGATCGCAAGGGCAGCGAGAGAGCGCAGGGTGAATTGTCTGCGAGAGATAGGCATGGGTGCGGCGCGGACCTCAACAACACTTTAGTGGGCGAATGGCACGGGTGTCACTTGCGGGAGACGCGGGCCGGTCAGGATCGTTCAAAATGCACTAAACTTGAAGGAATATGTTTGAGAATCTTAGTGACAAACTCCAGCGTTCTTTCAAGACCCTGCGCGGCGAAGGCACCATCACTGACGAGAACGTTGGCGAGGCCTTGCGTGAGATTCGCCTCGCGCTAATTGAGTCCGATGTCAGCCTCTCGGTTGTGACCGAGGTGGTCGAGCACATCCGCACGCGCGCGCTGGGTACGCAGGTGACGACCGCACTTTCGCCTTCCGAACAGATCGTGAAGATCGTTCACGACGAGCTGGTGAACATCCTTGGCAAGGACACGGCGCGGTTCAAGACGTCATCGCAGCCACCGAGCGTGATCCTGATGGCAGGTCTGCAGGGCGGCGGCAAGACAACCACCTCGGCCAAGCTGGCGGGATGGCTGAAGAAGGCGGGGCATCGGCCGATGCTGGTTTCGGTCGATGTGTATCGGCCGGCTGCGCGCGAACAGTTGCGGCTGGTGGCGCAGACGATTGGCGCGAATATTTACGAAGGAAAACTTGACCCCGACGCGAAGCATGGAACGGACGACGTGCTGCGCCTGGCGAAGGAGGCGAAGCGCGACGCGGCGAACTTTGGCTGCGACATCCTGATCGTCGATACGGCCGGACGTAACCAGATCGACTCAGGGCTGATGGAGGAGATGGCGGCGTTGAAGAAGCTGCTAAACCCCAGCGAGATTCTGTTTGTCGCAGATGCTATGACCGGGCAAGACGCTGTGAAGTCGGCCAAGGCGTTCCACGATCTGCTGAACATTACCGGCGTCGTGCTGACCAAGATG
>JANYLK010000162.1 GCA_025357875.1 Granulicella sp. | reverse complement strand
ACCAGGCAAAACGGGTGTGGCGCCGTCTACCCACGCTTTGGATGCAAAAGCTCATTCAGGTTTGGAACCGAGTCGTCATGCAGAAACACTAGCTTTCGTGCAAGATCTATTAGTAGCGGCAACGTCGTTCCGCAAATATATCTTTACGCACGCTGGCGTTAGCACCGCCATCTTATCGCCGAAGTAGCTGCCGGGTGTGTCCTTGACAGCATTGAGTGGGGGCTGACGCTGGGCAAGCACCGTTAGATTGTCGCCCGAGAAACTCTTCTTCACGCGCCGATCTGACACATTGCAAACTGTCCCCGGCGGCGGCGGTTGTGTAGGACACATCATAGCTTTCGCCCTCGCCATTGTTCCATCACGCTTACCTCATAGGTCCTCGAGTGCAAGGCACAGTCCTCCGCGGAATACGCCGCTAGGACAAGGATGTGATGTAGGCGCGCACCGTGGTCGTCGTCCCTCCAGTGAATCTGAGGTCCCGCGACATGGACCTGGTCGGTTGAACCCTTGATAAAGCATTTGTGGCTGGTTTGCAATTTCTGCCCGCTAGCAATCAAAATTCTAACTCTCCAGTCAAGTATTCCCTGGGAACCTGACGTCGCTTTGACCTTACAGGCTTTCATAATAGTTTTTTAGTTGCACCGTTAGTGAGTGAGAGTTAATTGTCGCGGCGACTGCAGTTACGCTCATTTCTTTTGGTTGCGACGCTCGGGATTTGCAGTTTATCGAATGACCCGGAGCAACTCAGTTTGAAGGCGGAGGCTGCGACCTCGAAGGCATCAGGCAAAGTTTGTAGTCGAACTGTTCAGGGGTCGCTACACCAGCCTCCGGGTCGCTCGTCGGACTGCTTCCAACGTGGCGCCGTACACGAGATGGGCTATCCAATGATCTATATGGTTGCCGAGCGGCTGCTCACTAGGTTTGGGAGCCAAGTCGAGCGCCGGAACCACCACTTCGTCGGCGCCGATGAATACCATTGACCCAAATAGTGTTCCAAAACCCAACCTCGAATATTTCGAATACTCCGTTACAGCGCCGTACAAAGCACCCGTCATCGCACCAAATATATAGTGAACCAGGGGGCCGCCAGTTTTCTTCCCCTGTTCGCTGAGCGAATTGCCTGTGACTCCCCTGACTACTAAATCCGCTATTCGTTGTGTAGAGTCATCGCCAGCTGACGCTTCTTGCTCCTTTTGCTTTGCACGCTGCTCCGGCGTTTGCATTGCCTCTCTAGCCTTCTTGCTTCCAGTCAGATACGCATTCATCACCCATGCAGCTGTCAGACCCCCGGCAACTCCAGCCGCCATACCTCGAAATGCGGAGCGGTGCTCTTCCGATGTGGCGATTTTTGTCATTTGACCCTCTGCGTCGCAGCTACGATAGTCTAGTATGCGTTGTGTCTATTTGATGAGATGCAGGTTCGCAACTATGTAGATAAAGCCGTTCCATTCCGCGTCAGTCAACCGCGTACCACTTTGTTCCAATACCGGGCGCGGTCAATACTTTGCGGCTTGTCGAATTTGCTCCTGATAGGGCGATCGAACGGCGTTCTGTGATTCCATCGACCTCATCGAGGGACGTGAAATGTCAGCAAGAAATGAGCTTATGCCGGCCCGACGAGTGGTTGTAGGTTAAGGTTTGAACGATATTTGAATCTCAAGACCATGCCCGTGCGGCTTGCATTAGAGTGCTTCCTGTCAATGGGCTCACGTTTCGAACTACTTTTTCTTATGTTTGGAAGCATTTTGATCTTATCGAAATCGACGAGAACCAGTAGAAATTGCAAGCGTCACGCGAAGCCAGTTTGAGAAGCTCAACGGACTACCGCCGCGTGGCTGGTTGCCGTAGTCATCCGTAACGATGGATATGACGCCGCCGATGTTCCCGTAACGGTACATTCCGGCACCTCGTCGGAGACGCGGCGGATTCAAATCCTGGGCCAGTCCAGTGCATCCACGCGTATCGTCTTCGCGGGACGCCCGATCAGGTCCAGGTCAATGACTGAGGCGTCCCCGAAACCCAGGGGAGCATCCATACCCGTAAATTCGCACTGCCCAGCCACTAGTCTTCGCATACCACAAACTTGGTATGCGCCGCCGCTAACGTAAAGTGTACGAACACCGTGAACCTTCTGATACTGGGAGTGTATCTAGAGAATTTTAGTTTCTGCTAAGTTCGGTTTCAAATTGCAACTGTTGTAATCCGCAAAGTTAGGAATCGGAGGCGCGCGGCGAGAGCACAAGACACTTTCGCTGGGCCTCCAACTCCTCCGCAAACACCTTCTCACAGACAGGCGCCACTGCAGACTTCTACTGCAGGGGCGCCGTCTTATCTCATAATGTCGATACAATTAGCGTAGCGAAATTCGGAGTATAAGCGAAGAAATAGTGAAATTATGGAGAGCGGATTCTTTTCTTATTGTGCAATGTAGCTCAGACGTATGTTCTCGTTCTGCGAATGGTTTAATTGGACACCCGTACATGCAGCGGTATTTCTCCGTGGCTACAAACCTCGGTTCTCTTAGAAAGCCTATGGATACGCTCCTCGCTATTAGCAAGGAATCCGACTTACTTTGGTCAAGGTCAGCAATTCTCCGTATAGCTGGAGTAGAAGTTCGCACTGGAAATGTGAGCCAGGGATTAGAAATGCTAAAAGTAAAAGCGGCGGATCTGGTGGTCCTGTGCCACACGCTTAACGAAGCGCAGATCGCAACGATCGCGGTACTCGCCCGTCAAGTGAATCCAGTGGTACGGATTCTTCGATTGAACGCTACGAAAGCTTATTACTCATCGACCGAAGTTGCCGATGCAACGAGTATGACCCAGTCGGAACTTGTGGTGTCGAAGTAAGGTATCTGCTGGCTTTTCCTCGGCCGAGTCGAGCACAACACGAATCCGACGTTGTGCATCCGACAGGCTTATGGACGACCTGATTGCGAAGATAAAAAAGCTTCTTGAAGCGGATGATCCGAGGATCACGGCCGACGAGTTCTTTATTCGTCACAAGAAATGCCTCCGTCTCCTGAACCTGTACAGTCAAAAGCTAATAGCCGCCAAATCACTCACGAAGTAAAAGGCACCGCTAGTGATCCATGGAACATTCTGTACCTCTTTAACTTTGTGTGTAGGTCGTGCAGGTGTTGGCCTTTTAGCCCAGCGCTTTATATCGCTGACTGGTCGCTAATAAACGTTCAGTGAAGAGGTAAGGGTGTAACACTTTTCTTTTTGCTCTGGCTAGTCGTAGTCTCCGGCATCCATCATGGCAGCAACCCGAGTCAAGCCGCAATGAAAAGCACGAGGCGGAACACAGCATGTGCGAAGCAAGCGGAGCGCTAAGGCATTCTGAAGCCACCAGCACCATGCGTCCCGGAGGTTGGGACGCAGACACGGTCCAAGATAAAGATGCTACCCCTTGAAACGGGCGCAAATGCTCGAATCATTCACGATCACTAGGTTGTTTCGGCAGCCCCCAAACGGTTAAGCGATGGTGCTGCCCGCTGCGCAGAGGCTAGGGGCCAGTTGCTGCGGCTCGGGAAGCACTTCGCCCGCGACATTGATTCTCCGTTTCATTTTCCGTTGCCGGTGTCGAGACTTCGCAGGAACTCAACCATATCTTTTCGGTCGTTGGGATTGACGAGGTAAAACGGATGTGGCGCCGTCTTCCCACGCTTTGGATCCAAGAGCTCATTCAGACTTGGAACTGAGTCGTCATGTAAGAAAACTGGCTTCCGTGCAAGATCCAAGAGTAGCGGCAATGCCGTTCCACGAATATTTCCACGCACGCTGGCATTAAGCACCGCCATCTTATCGTCGAAGTAGCTTCCGGGTGTGTCTTGGATAGCATTGAGTGGGGGCTGACGCTGGGCAAGCACCGTTGGATTGTCGCCCGGAAAAATCTTCTTCATGGGCACAATGAACGACGGCACAGCCTTGCTTTGATCTACGTTATGACAGGAGGTGCATCCTGACATGGTGAATAGTGCACGTCCGTGCGACGCTGCCTGCGCATCATTCGAGACTCCCGTTGGCGCTTGTAGACTTACTTCATACGCATTCAGGTCGAGGAGCTTGGTATTGTCCACTCGCACACCAGCGAAGGCGTCCTCGCTGCCGGGATTGGGATGCGGAGATGCTTTCACGTAGGGATACCCTTTTACTTTGGTTGCCGCGAGCACCTTTACATAACTGTCGGCTACTTCATCTCCAGCGGCGCCGGCCAGGGTGTGAAGCAAGGCGCGTCCATCATGCGTTGTAATGCGAGTGGGATCGAAGAGTACGGTGTACACGAAATTGCTGAAGTTATCAAGCCGCGTGATGGTTCCGTCGCTTCCGTACGGAGCTGCGAGGTCCTGTCGAAAGACTGGCTGAATATGCATTGGATTGCCATTACCGTCGAAGGTATCGTCGAACATGCCAACCGGATAGTAGGCGGGGTTAGAGAGATAGGCATCGACTTCAGCCTCAGTGGATTTGTCGGTAATTCCCTTGGGCGCTCTCCCAAACGTCTTCCCCCCATTGGCTTGCAACGCAAGCTGCAGTAGAGGAAACCAGGCCCGCGAATTGGCTGCGGTTGCAAGGATCTTTCCGAGATTAAGATTGTGGTTCGTACGGCCATCAAGTCGATGCCCAATCGAGCCTCCCGTAGGTAAATTGAAGGCTGAGCCGTCTGTTATCGTGTGGCACAGAGCGCAACTGACACCTACCTTGTCACCCTTTTCGATGTTATAGACACCATCCCCGTTACTACCTTTGATAGGCATCCCGATCACGGCGTTGGCATTGATGAGTTTCGCAGTCGTTGCTGGGTCGTTCAGTAGCTTTGAGGTGTTTCCACTGGGATCCGCCTGAAGTTCTTTCAGCAGTTCAGCGACAGTGACAGAATCGACCGCATCTACGTCAACGCTGAGACCCAGCTTTAGCGCCTGCATCGGGGTCACCTTGGCGGCCTTTATGCCGGCGGGGAGACGCATCGCATCCGTCCAAAATCCTTCGTTGCCGAAGGTCTCGAAGCGGAAGACATCTTTACCCGCAGTGGCGTTCCCGTCTTGGCGTGGAAATCTAGGACCTTGGTCGGCGGGTCCATTCGATTCTGCTGTCGCACCATCGCTCACATTTTGATTTGAGCCGGATGCGTGTCCGGAGCACCCAGACATAACCGCTGTGAGTCCAAGAACGAGCGGCATCGCTATCGAGCGAAAAGCCAGATTTGTCATAGTTCCTCCTCCGCTTCGCTTAGTGAAGGAAGCGATGATGCATGGACCATCAGACCCAAATTACTGAAATCGAGTTGCCCATTCAACGCAACTCCCTTAGCTGGGAGAAGCGGGAAGTAAAGCCGTCGGCTTTGCGGGTCCAAGTTTCTCCAGGGTGCCGATTCGCCAACACATTGGCATTAGACCGCCAATATGGCAATTATCTATACCTATAAGGAAAACACTGCCCGAAGAGGAGACTGCGTGGCGGGTAAATCCGGATGCGAAGCAGCGAACGCCAGGGCGAGTGTAGGAACTGCTTCTCATCTTCCTTGCGATGAAAGTCAGGACTACTCCGCTTGATTGATTGGAGGAACGTGGAAGAAAGAAGTACGACTGACCTCAGCACCGGCTCCTTATGCCGCCCCGACAGGCGGCTGTAGGTACAATCTTGGACGAGAGTTGAATGAAGATACGCTCGCGCGCGTGCATTGATGTACCTCCACTTCCATCAACGTTCCACCGTGTTAAGCCACATTTATACGGTAGGACGCGTTTTTGATTGTCGAAATCGACGCGAATCAGTAAAAAGTATTACCAACGTATACGTTCGCCCGAGCAACTCGGTGCATCCATTGTCGTACACGATGGCCTTGGCGTTCGGGGAACAAGGCACTACGGGTTGATGTACCGGCTCTTGCCTGAACGACAGGTGTTTTTAGCAGCGTCTTTGCTGCTCCGCACGAATCGAATCGGCCACTCTTTACCGTTTCAAAATAACCTAAATTGAATAGGAGACCTGTTTATGACGGGATGGAAGTCACTGCGCTTTATTCTGCCTGGTTTAGTTTGCTGTGCTGCAATAAGCCAAGCTTGCGCCACAACACTTACGGGAAGTCTGTCTGCCGATGACTCCGGGGATTCAAGGCTATCTACAGTACATCCCGTCGCTCGTTTTGTCGGACGCGGACGTCCTGCACTCGTCCGCTGTGAACAGCGCGATCCAGAACGCGTTGAAGCAATGATCCGTCTAGAATTAAATGATGGACTAGAGATTACATGATGATACGAACAAGGGCATTCAGACTTACAGTGAGTCTTCTCATCTG